>JANXNT010000724.1 GCA_025353985.1 Limnoglobus sp. | reverse complement strand
TGCTAGACGCGGTTGCCCTTGGGGCGTTATTTTGGGCGGCTGCCCGCGGCCGGTTCCGAGTGCTCAGCGTGCTGGTGGCGGTGCTCTGGTTCGCATCGGTCGGGTGGCACGGCCTGAGTTGGATAGTTACCTCGTTCTTCGCGGGGTGAGTGCAACGGGTGGGGCAGCAGAGGCCGAACCAGCCGCGGCAGCAGACCGGGGTCGCATGTAGGCTTTCTGGGATTCATTGTTACTTGTGCGGCCCCGGCGGCTGAGCTTGGGTCGTTGGGCCGTTTTGAGACGGGATGGCGTCGGTTGGATCGACCTAACTCTTCGTTGAAGTTGCGCCTCCGGCGAATTCCGCAATCGGGTTCGAGGTTGTAGCAGCATAACTTAACTAAGTTTACGGCTCCCGAGCACAATCTTAATCAGAAGTGGCGTTTCCGGATTCCGAGGATAAATCCATGCCTGAGATCTCTCCCTCGTTCAACGACACACGTCTCACACGGCGAGCATTTCTCGCGCTGACAGTCGCCAGCACTGCCGAGATTGCTGCGTTCGCTCAGCCGAGCGCTAGTAAACTTCCCGTCACCGGCACCGCCAATCCTGATCTCGAACCGCTCGACAAGCTCATGACGTCGTTCGTCGAGGAGAATAAAGTTCCGGGAGCATCGCTGGCCGTCACGCGCAACGGCAGACTGGTCTACGCACGGGGGTTTGGCTACGCCGACGTGGAGCAGAAGGAACCGGTTCAGCCTGCGGACCTGTTCCGGATTGCCAGCGTATCCAAACCGATTACTGCCGTCGCGGTCTTGCGGCTCGCCGAGAAGAGCAAGTTGAAGCTCGATGACAAGGTGATGGATCTTATCAAGCTGACACCGCTCGTGAGCCTGGGTGCCAGGCCGGATGAGCGGTGGAAACAAATCACGATTCGGCACTGCCTCCAGCACACCGGCGGCTGGGACCGAGACAAGACCTATGATCCGATTGGCCGGCCGTGGATCATCGCCAAGGCTCATAACATCCGTCCGCCAGTTACCCCGACTCAGATCGTCCAGTACATGATGAGCCAGCCGCTCGACTTCGACCCAGGCGAGAGACATGCCTACTCGAACATCGGGTATCTGGTACTCGGTCGCATCATCGAGGCCGTTACCGGCCAAGAATACGAAGCGTACGTCAAGAAAGAAGTGATGTCCCCTCTCAGAGTCAAGACAGCGCAGCTCGGCCGAGCCCTGATTGAGAACAGGGTAAAAGGCGAGGTCAAGTATTATGACGCGAAGAAACGGATGGGTCCGGCCCTGTACCCGCCACGTCTTAAGCAGCAGGTGCCACTTCAATACGGCGCCGAAAACCTGGAGGCCTTCGAAGCGCATGGCGGTTGGATCGCGTCGGCGGTCGATCTGGCCAAGTTCGCGACTGCGTTCGATAATCCGGTCAAGTCGCCTATCCTCCGTGCGAAGACGATCGAAACCATGTGGGCTCGGCCGAACGGGGCAGCAGGCGCGGAAACAGATGGCAAACCGAAGGCGGCATTCTATGGGTGCGGGTGGACGGTTCGCCCGGTTGGCAACACCGGAAAGTCCAACGATTGGCACACGGGCTTTATTGCCGGCACGGAAGCGCTCTTGGTGCGCCGGTGGGACGGAATTAAACTGGGCGGTGCTCTTCAACACCTCCAACAACCCGGACGGCAATTCCCTGGTCGGGCTGATCGACGCGCTCGTCCACGTGGCGGCCGATAAAGTGAAGCGATGGCCGAACAACGATCAGTTCGCCAAGTTCTTGAATTGAATTGCATCCGACTAAATCGCAACTGACTTGGGGTGATGACCGTCGCTGACGCAGAGCCAATGTGTCAGACGACGTCTCAAGCCACAATAGGCGCAGCAGCAGACCGGGGCCGCATCACGGCGTTTCGGGGTAAAGTGGCCAGCCAGCGGCCCCGGGCGGCTGAGCTAGGTCGTTCGGCGGCGGAGTGGTCGATATCACGGAGGAACGTGAACATGAGGCGGTGTGACTTCATCAAGGTTGTCGGCCTTTCGGCGACGGGTGTACTATTCACCCCCGTCTGCGTGTCCGCAGCCGAACCGCAGGGCGGGTGGCGGTGGTGCAAGAAGTGCGAGGGCCTGTGGTACGCGGGCGGTGCCCCGACCGTCCGGGCAAATGGCCAGCGAAGGACGGCCATGACGCCACCGACAGTTGCAAGTACACGCTCGCCCATCTCGAGTAACTGACTGCGGCTTGTCGGCCGCTTGGACAGTTCACGGATGCCGCCTCAGGAACGTTAGGCGAGCCTAACTCATGACTCTCGCTGAATTTGCGTTGTTATCCTTCGCTCGGTACGTAGCCTCTCCGCAAGCCGTCAGAGAAGCTCACATTGTCAAAGATTATACGCCGACGCACGCGGCCGACGTTGCGCAGACACGGCGGACAACCAAGTGATGGGAAGTGGATCTTGACGGTGTTTTTGGGTCATCTCGGTTCGATTCCGCCAGTTTTGGCAAAGGCACAGATGCGTCATTTCGATGTGGGAATACTCTCCATCGAAACCTTCTTGGGTCGTGGTTTTCGGGCCTGAAAGGTCCGTTCATATAGCCCAGGCCTCCGCTCGCTTCGCTCGCTCCGACCTGGGCTGATTGAACCGGCCCTTCAGGCCGGAAAACTGGCCCACTCCGAAACATAGTGGAGCAAGTGAGTAACAGAAATCGGATGATCGTTTTCGCGGAGATGCGACAAAAAAGGCCAACTTCACGTCACTTGGGGCGGACACTCATGCCGACGCTGTAACCTCGTCCTGCGACGCTTCGATTTTCTTTCACTCATAATCCAATTCCTGCGCGCGACGGTGCCAGTTCTGCTCCGTCCGCTACAGATGCTCGTCAATACGTCCGTGTTTGGAGTGGGTCGCGTTCGCTGTGGCTGGGCCAGACTTTGGCGGTGGGGAACTCGGTTTGCAGGCGCGTGGCGAGCCTCTCGATTGCGGGTCGCTCGGTGGCGAAATGGCCGGGCAGGATCAAGGCGATGTTCGCCGCCTCGGCGCTGAGGGCATCGTGGAAACGCACTTCGCCGGTCAGGAACACGTCGGCGTTTGCGCGAATCGCGTCGGGCAGATATTCGCCCGCCGCACCACATGCGATCGCCACCCGAGTGATGTTTCGTTCGGGCGAGCCGACGAATTGCACTGCGCTCGCGGACAGTGCTTTGGCAGTGAGTTGGGCCAGCGCTTCCAGCGTTTGCGGCGTGGCGAGTTTGCCGATGCGGCCGGTGCCGGTGCGGTTTGGGTTGTGCAGCGGATACAAATCGTAGGCGGGTTCCTCGTAGCGATGCGACTGACGAAGTGCTGCCACGACTCGCTCGATGCGCGATTTGAGAACGACGACTTCGAGGCGAAACTCGGCCACGACTTCGCGCTGCCCTTTCTGCCCGATGGCCGGTTTTGCTGCAACCTTGCCGAAGAACGTGCCGGTGCCAGGCGTGCGAAAACTGCACTGTTCGTAGTAGCCAATCTTCCCCGCTCCGGCGGCGAACAGCGCATCGGCGACGGTCGCGGCATCGCTTTCCGGGACGAAAACGACGAGCTTATATTCGCCAAACTCGCTCGGTGTGGCTGCACGCAATGGCTGGACATCGATCAAGCCGAGGCGTTCGCAAATGTCGTCGTTGATACCGCCCCGGCAATCGTCGAACGCGGTGTGCGGCGAGTAGACCGCAATGCCCGCCCGCAAGAGCGGCAACAACAGCCGCCCTTCGGGTGTCTGCGAACTGAGCGATTTGACTGCGCGAAACAACACTGGGTGATGGCTGACAATCGCATCGACATTCTCGGCCACCGCTTCGGCGACGACGTTAGGCGTGATCGTCAGGCAGGTGAGAATCCGGTTCGCAGGGCCAGCCGTATCGCCAATTATTAGCCCGACATTGTCCCATGTGGCTGCCGTGGTGGGCGGCGCGAACCGCGAAAAGTACGCCACGAGATCTGCGACGGTGACCATCGAGAACCACCTTCCATTCTGAAAGCCAAACAGCAAAGAAGACCGGAATTCACCACGAAAAACACGAATCACACGAATAGGAAAATGCCATTTTGAAATCGCTCACTGGGCTGCCTTTAGGTCGGGGTCTGTTCTTCGGTTCTGAAAGGATCGCTCACGTAGCCCATGGTGATACCATGGGATGGGGCTGCACCCATTGGCAAGAATCACTCGACAACGCTTTGGTCCGGACTGTTGCTATCCTCTCGCGGAGCGAGAGGGCTACATCTCTGGGCTGCGCCCATTGGCAACGTGCCGCATTGCGTCGCGTCTCGAAGACTCGCCACGACCCGTCCCATGGTTACACCATGGGCGGAGAGAGCGACCCCTTCAGGGTCGGGGTATGGGGCGTAAAGTATACGTGGGCCTACGCCTTCAACATGCCGACGCTTTTCGCGTAGTTGAAGATCCCGCCGGCTTCGATGATCGGTGCGATTTCGCCGAGCGAACTGATGGCCCATTTGTCGCCGGTGGTGAGGTTCTTCAGTTCGCCTTTGGCCAAATCGACGTGCAAGTCGTCGCCAGTGCAAATCGTGTCGATCAATCGCGTCGGGCACTCGATCGGGACGAGATACGCGCCGTTGACGCTGTTGCGGTAAAAAATGCGTGCGTAAAACTCGGCGATGACGCACTGAATCCCGGCGGCGGCCAGCGCGATGGGTGCGTGTTCGCGGCTCGAACCGCAGCCGAAGTTTCTGCCTCCGACAATAATTTTGTACGGGGACACGAATTCATCCGAGGGGGCATGGAAGGGCACGTGCCCTTTGGGCAGCCCGGCTGCGCCGGGTGGCACGCCACAAAGTGCGAATTTACCGAACATTTTGTACTCGGCCGCAATCGACGGATTGTACGTCAGATACTCGGCGGGGATGATCTGATCGGTATCGACGTTATCGCCTAAAACGTAGGCTTTTCCTTCGATGATCGTTTGCATGGTGTGGCTCAACTTCCTGGTGAAAACCGCTGCATTTGCTGCGAAAATTTCGTGTGAGAGTCGAGTTGCGTTCCATCCCGACTTCCGTACGAACTTCATGCTATGCTATAGCAAACTGGGACGGATTTCTAAGCCGATGTCGGGTAGAAATTCGATTAGCGGATATTGAAGAGACACGCATGCGAGCACGACTCTCCCTGGAAATCGGCGACTGTGCCCCCCAGAGCGTCGAATTGGTTCCCGGCCAGCCTGCCACTCTTGGCCGTAGCCGCGATAGCACCATCGTGCTCCAGGAAGATCTGGCGTCGCGGCTCCATGCCAAAGTCTATTTCGAAGAAGGCCGTTGGATCGTTCGCGATTTCGGCTTGAACGGCACGCGCGTCAACGGGTTGAAGGTCAACGGCTCATCGGAACTCGCGCACGGCGCGACGCTGCAAATCGGCACAACGGTATTTCAGTTTTCGTTTTCAGACGTCAAGGAACCGGGTTCTTCATCGCGGAGCCTTACCGAAACGGCCGCCCGCCCGCCTACTTATCGCGAGATGGTCGACACGAACCTGGAAACGGCGAACCCCGAACAAGCGTCGTTTAATGCGCCCGAACGGCAAGCGACGGCGGCGATCTCCCATGCGGTCGATCGACGAACGCCCGAGAGTATCCGGTCCGGCAAGAAGAACCCGTTACTCAACGATTCGCTGCTCGAATCGTCCGCATCGCAACTGAAAGTCGACGAACTGACGGCGCTCTGCCGGTTCATGACGGCCGCCGTCGAACTGACCGACCCGCACGCGATGATCCGCCTCGCACTGCGTTCGATTCTCACGCAGACCGCCGCGAAAGTCGTCGGCTATCTAAGCCTGGACCCGGCGGACCCTTCGCCGAAATTCGTCTTCCCCGATCAATCCGCCGTCGATGTGCCGCTGAGCCGCCGTTTGACCGAACGGGTGCGTTCGGAAAAGAAGACCGTCTGGCATTCGCAAGATACCGCCAAGAACCAACCGGGCACCGAAAGCTTGTTCGCGTACCAAGATGCGCTCTGTTTGCCGCTATCGGCGAACGGCGAAATCTACGCGGCTCTGCACGTGTACCGCACCGGTACCGGATTCTCCGAACGCGATGTGCGGTTCATCGAAGCGATCGGCGGCTACCTCAGCCGTGGGTTGGAACTCCACCGCAATCGCCGCAAACTCGAAGCCGAAAATAACCGTCTGCGGGCCACGGTGCCGACCGCCGACGAACTCATCGGCGATAGCACCGCGATCATGTCGCTCCGCCAGCAGATCGCGAAGGCGGCTCCGTTGCCGTTCACGGTGCTCATCCACGGCGATAGCGGTTCGGGTAAGGAACTGGTGGCGCAGGC
>JANXNT010000123.1 GCA_025353985.1 Limnoglobus sp. | reverse complement strand
CGCGATGCCGTCGAGCGTTTGCGGGCCGCCCACCGGATCAGCGTGCTGACCGAGCCGACGTGCGAACCGGCGGATGTGGCACGAATTCAAGCATTTCGCGAGTCGGTTGTCATGGGTTTGTACGCATTGGGGAAGGGGCGTCGGCCCGAGGCGTTCATCGAAGATACCGCCGTGCCAACCGAGGAACTGGCCGCGTTCGTTGCCGGCGTGCAAGAGATTCTACGTACCGATGACACCACGGCGTCATTCCTCATTCACGTGCTCGCGGGGCAGGTTCACACGCGGCCGTTCGTCGATCTCAACGACGAAGCGGATCGCGCGAAAATGTGGTCGATCGCCGAGCGCGTTCATGCACTGGCGATCGCGCACAGTGGCACGATCAGTTCGCAGCACGGCACCGGTTTGGCCCGCACGCCATGGGTGGAAAAACAGTACGGCCCGCAGATGCCGGTGTTCCGCGAGTTGAAACGCATCTTCGATCCAAAGAACATTCTGAACCCCGGCAAGATCGTCGGCCCCGACCCGAGCCGCCCCGCGTGGCCACTCCGCTCCGTCGCAGTTTCGCCGGAACGACAGACGTTATTAATTTGGAACGACAGCCCGACGCAAGAAGCGGCGAAGTGCAACGGCTGCGGCGACTGTCGCCCCCGCGCTACGACGACGCGCATGTGCCCGATCTTTTTGGCCACGGGCGAAGAAGCTGCGACACCCCGCGCGAAGGCCAACGTACTGCGACAAATCACCGACGAGAAAGCCCTTTTGGGCGACGATGTGCGCGCGATGGCAAAGCTCTGCGTGAACTGCAAAATGTGCCGCGACGAGTGCCGCGCGAAAGTCGACATCCCCAAATTAATGCTAGAAACGAAGGCCGGATTGTACGAGGAACACGGCCTCGACCGGCGGGACTGGCTGCTCGCCCGCGCCGAGACACTCTCGCGCTGGGCGAGTAACTTCGCCTTTTCCACGAACGTGATTCTCAGCACGCGCTGGTCGCGTTGGTTGCTCGAAAAAGTCTTCGGCCTGTCGCGGTACCGGCAGTTGCCACGTTTCACGCACCGAACGTTTCTGCGTCGTGCCCGCCGCGCGGGATGGACGACGCGGAACCCGAAAGCCACGGGGCGGAAACTCGCGTACTTCGTCGATGTGTATGCAAACACGATCGATCCGCAGATCGGCGAAGCGACCGTGGCCGTGCTGCAACACCACGGGTTCGACGTGATTGTGCCGCGACGGCAACGCGGCAGCGGCATGACGCCGCTCTCGTATGGCGATGTCGATACCGCCCGCGCCGTCGCCAGATACAACGTGCGAACGTTCGCGGAACTCGTGCGCGAAGGCTACACGGTTGTTTGTTCCGAACCGACGGCCGCGCTCGCGCTAACGCACGATTACCTCGATTTACTCGACGATCCCGATGCGAAACTGGTGGCGGCGAACACTGTGGAATTAATGACGCTACTTGGCGAGTTGCAAAAAGCGGGCACGCTACAAGCCCCGATTCGCGACGTGCCGTTCGGCGTGGGGCACCACGTGCCGTGCCATTTGAAGGCGCTACGCGGCGGGGCAGCGGGGCCGAAATTGCTGGCAACGATACCGGGGATGCAAGTCCACACGCTGGACGTCAGTTGCTCCGGAATGGCGGGAACCTGGGGCCTCGCCGCACGCAACCGCGAAGCCTCGCTGGCCGCCGGCCGACCAATGCTCGAAGCCTTCGACCGACCTCGCGCGACCTTCGGCGCAACCGAATGTTCCGCGTGCCGAATGCAAATGCAAGACGCCACCGGCAAGCGAACGCTCCACCCCGTGCAATACCTCGCCTACGCCTACAGCTTGTTACCAGACCTCGAAGCGAGTCTGAAAACGCCACTGCCATCGTCTAGAGTCGGCCGGGTTTAACAAGACGATTCTGACGCAGTCGAAGTCGTAAGACTTCGGAGGGCAGGAAGTCGCCGCGTCAGAAGTCTCACGACTTCCGCTACCAAGCGATTCTGAACTTCACTTCACCTGGATTTACCCGCGATAGCCAGTACCGGGAATTCGTCGCTCGAACTCCGGGCACAGATACGTTTCTTGCACGTAGCGATCCTGCCGACCGTAAAGGGCCCAGAAATCCTGTTTCGACTTGACCTTCCGGTACTCTCCCTTGAGATTGCGAAAGCACATCATACCGCCGAAAAGCCCGTGCCCGGCAGGGCTGTAATCCGAGTAAAGGCAGTTGATACAGGACTTGATGAACACCCCCTCGGACAACTGTGCTTGAATACTGAGCAGTTCATCCTCAAACCAGCCGCTCGTTCCAGAGCCGGCGAATTGCTGTCCGTCAAACTCCAAGACGATTCGAAGGTGCGGATTATCCCATCCGTCATTCGGGGCAAAGTCGCCGAGCAATAGTTCGACGAACAATGAACCGTCCACGGATTTGCCGTGTTTATGAACCAGAATTGACATCCGGTACTCGATGCGGCACGACCAGAGACGCCATCGGTGCCAACTGGAAAGATATGGTACCCGCAATGTTCGGTGAACACCATGCACTGCTCGCCCGCATCGGAAACCAGGTGCTTCCCCAACTGATGTGAAGTTGGCCTTTCTATCGCATTTCCACGAAAATTATCATCCGATTTCTGTCACCCACTCCGTTTCGGAGAGAGCCAGTCTTTTCGGCCTGAAGGTCCGATTCAGTCAGCCCAGGTCGAAGCAAGCGAAGCGAGCGGAGGTCTGGGAAAGCCAGAGCAAACGGCTACGGTCCTGTAGGGACCGTTCAGAGTGAGCCTGCCTGAACCGTCCTTTCAGGACGGGGGCTATTTTCGGAATTTACCAGACCAGCGCTCGCTTCGCTCACTCCGACCTGGGCTTTAGGAACGGACCTTACAGGCCCGAAAACCACGATCCACAACGGTTTTGATGGCGACAATTCACACCGACATGACACATCTGTGCCTTTGCCAAAACTGGTGAACTGGAATGGAGATGACCCGAAAACACAGTCAACCGTAACTTCGCATCACCTGGGGCCCGACACCT
>JANXNT010000106.1 GCA_025353985.1 Limnoglobus sp. | reverse complement strand
CTCCGCTAGTGCGTAAAAGCCCTCTGGCATAAGGCCATTGTTCAAACTTCGGCGTATCTCTGCAATCCACGCGAGTTGAAAATCGTGAAAGATGCCATCGTCGACTCGCGTCCAATCGTGCAACGGCATTGTGCGTCCTTCCGTATGAAGCGTTCGAGATTGCTTTAGATTATCATACCGCGAAACGATGCCTCGGTTCCAGATGATTATCGCTTACCTGCGAGTTCCCCATGCTGAGTTGGCTTATTTCGTCGTCGGTCCGGGGCCGCGTGGTCGTGCTGGCACTGTGCGGGTTGCTCATCGTTTATGGCGTTCGCACGGTGGGCAACGCCCCGCTCGATGTCTTCCCCGAATTTGCACCGCCGAAGGTCGAAATCCAGACCGAAGCGCCGGGCCTTTCGACCGACGAAGTCGAGAGCCTCATCAGCGTGCCACTCGAGAATGCACTCAACGGCACGCCGGGGTTGAAGACGCTACGCTCGAAATCGGTGCTGGGATTGTCGTCGGTCGTGTTGCTGTTCGGCGAAGATATCGACATTCACAAAGCCCGGCAGTACGTGCAAGAGCGCGTCGCCGCCGAAGCCGTCCGGTTGCCGATTGTCGCTCGCCCGCCAGTGATTTTGCAACCACTTTCATCGCTCAGCCGTGTGATGAAAATCGGCGTATCGTCGAAGACGATGTCGCAGCGCGACATGAGCGTGCTCGCGCTCTGGACGATCCGCCCGAAGTTGATGTCGATCCCCGGCGTGGCCAACGTCGCGATCTGGGGCCAACGCGATAAGCAATACCAAGTGCTCGTCAACCCCGACCGGTTGCGTGCTGCCGGCGTGACGCTCGATCAAGTGATGCGTGCTGCGGGGGACGCGACCGTTCTCGAATCGGGTGGCTTCGTCGATAAGCCGAATCAACGTTTGGCCGTGCGCCACCGCGCGATGGTCGTCGAACCCGACGACTTGGCCCGCACCATCGTGGCGTTTCAGGGAAATGCGCCGACGCGCCTCGGCGATGTCGCCACGGTGCAGATCGGCTCGCCACCCGCCATCGGCGATGCGATTATCGACGATGCCCCCGGCTTGTTGCTAATCGTCGAAAAGCAACCCGAAGGCAACACGCTCGAAGTGACGAAAAAGATCGAAGCGGCACTCCGCGACCTCGAACCTGGCCTAACGGGATTGAAGATCGACCCGACGATTTTCCGCCCCGCCACGTTTATCGAACGCGCGATTACGAACCTCAGCCACGCGCTGCTCATCGGTTGTGGCCTCGTCGCCGTCATCCTGATTTTGTTCCTCTTCGATTGGCGCACCGCACTCATCAGCTTGCTGGCCATCCCAATCTCGCTTGTCTCCGCCGTGGTCGTACTTACCGCATTGGGCGTCACGCTCAACACGATGGTAATCGCCGGTTTGGTCATCGCACTCG
>JANXNT010000099.1 GCA_025353985.1 Limnoglobus sp. | reverse complement strand
CTTGGATTTCAAGCGTTTTACCCCGTGAACGGTTACCATTTACGACCGCGTGAGGTTTAACCCATACTCGCTTACCACTCGCGGAGCGAGAGGTATACTTATAGCCGAAATCATCTATCTTCGCGACTTCTTCGCGGGGCGTTCGTCGGCTTCGAGTTCTTCTGGCTCGTCTTCGAGTTTGCCGCTCTTCGCGTTTTGCACGAGTACGATCAACTTTTGTGCGGAGCCTTTCATCTTGGTTTCGAAACGATTAATCCAGTCCTTGAACAGAACGTGCATGAAAACGAGCGGGATCGCGGTCATGAGGCCGAGCGCCGTTGCGAAGAGTGCGAGGCCGATCGAACCCGCCTGGGCCGCAACACCGGCTCCGCCACCACCCTTCGCCGATGCTTCGCCAATGTCGCTGAAAGTCTTAATCATCGAGATGACCGTGCCGAGCAACCCGACCATCGTCGAGATTTTCGCGATCGCCAAGATCGGCGCGAGCAGGAAGTTTAACCGGGGGAGGATTTCCAACTCGACCGCACTCGCCATGCTGCGTCGCATCGCCGCCACGCCTTGCTCCGCCGCTTCGAGGCCCGCAACGTAGAGAACGCTCGGGATCAAGCCTTTTTCCTGCTTGCAGACGGCGATGGCCCCTTTCGCTCCCTTGCGCTTCAAGGCATTCTGAAACTCCGGCAGGAACTTGTCCATTTTGGTGCCACTATTGAGATTCAACAGCCAGCGCCACGCCACGAGCGCGAACGCAATCAGCGACATGATCGTCATCGGTGCGGCAAAGTACCACTCGTTGACGAAGAAGTTTATCAGCGGTTTCATCCCGAAATCCTGTCTGGGAAGGGGAGAAAGGGTTTGTGGCGTTTTACAGAAGTCTAACACCGCTTCAAGGAACATCGTTGGACGCTTCGCAGTCAGAATCGACGGGATTAGCCCGTCGAACCGGTAATTATCCGACCCGCAGAACTAAGTTGGCGTCGGCTCCTCGGGTGTGTTCCACTCGGGGCGGTCGTACTTTTCCATCGCGAGTTGTACGGCGTCGGCGCGTTCGTTATCGGTGAATGTGCCGAGCGTGCCGCCATATCGCATCGCGAATGATTCGAGCAAATGTTGTGCGATCGCGGCGCGGCTAAGCTCGGTTTGACGTGTCAGTGGGCTGACTCGCTTTGCGGCACTTCGCACGGTGTTTCCCCTACGATTCGTGCCAATTCGTAGCACGCTCGCCATCTCGTTCGCGTCCATATCGTACGCCATCGTCGTGTGATGAATCACCACGCCACGCCGCCGCGACTGCGCGGCACCCGCGATTTTGCCATCGTCACATGCGATGTCGTTCACGGGCACGTGATGCGCATCGATGCCGAGTTCGCGCAATCCCAGCACCACCCACGCATCGCAGACTTCGTAACTCCGGCGGATCGTCAAACCTTGCAACAATGCCTCTGGCAGGCATAGCGAATACGTGATCGTGGCGTGCGGTTGCACGAACATTGCGCCGCCGCCGCTGGTGCGTCGCAAGATCCGCACGTTGGCCCGCGCCGCTTCGTCTTGGTTGACTTCGTTCGTCGCGGACTGGCTGCGTCCGAGCACGATCGCGGATTCGGCCCATTGCCAGAATCGCAACGTCGGCGGTGCGGTGCCATCGGCAACGCGGTTCGAAATCGCTTCCTCGAAAGCCAAATTGAGCGATGCCGAGAGTGGCGTCTCCGCGATCAATCGCCACGGAATCGACTGCCAGGGCTGTGTCAGTTCGGCGATGGTCTCCGGCGTCATGCGGCCGACACGCTCGATCGCCGTTTGCGTAACTAAACTCTCAGCCACCGCGAGGCAGGTGGTGTTCGCCAGTTCGACGCCGAACGGAATCGCGGTGCGGATGTGCGCCGCCAACGCCCGCGCGGAAAGGTCCGCAGGCAGATCGCTGAGTGCCGCGTTCAACGCCGCACGCACGTCATCGGTACGCGATGACGGCGTGAAATCCAACTGGCAATTCTCAGCGTTGATAGCGGATACTCACGTTGGCGATGGCGGGATCAATTTCGCGTTGAACGACTTCGCCGATTTGTTTGCCGGGGGGGCCGAACCCCGTTTCGCCGCCGTTGCGCCCGGCCCCCTTCGGATGGCTCAGCGCGAACGACACCG
>JANXNT010000081.1 GCA_025353985.1 Limnoglobus sp. | reverse complement strand
CGCGATCTGTTCAAACGTGCGAAATGGCTCGGCTTGCCGTTCCTTGGCAAAGCACAAATCCACTTCCGGGAACTTCGTTTTCGTCAGACCCTGTCTCACGCCCCAGTTCATCACGAATCGGAAAGTCGCGACCGCCTTGCGAACCGTGGTCGTCTTCACCGTCTTTCCGAGGTGAGTTTCCCGGCTTCTCGCATCGACGAATTTTTGCACAACCCCAGAGGTGACTTCCGTCACCGAAAGATCCCCCAGGATCCGCACGAGATGTCTCAGATGGATGTCTTCCATCTTCCGAGTGATCTTCTCCTTGACCCCGACGGTGAAGTTCTCGCGATATGCACGGAACAGCTCCGTTAATCGAGTCGAGCGTACGATCTCGACCTTTTGTTCGAGCCGACCGTCACTGATGAGATACAGGCCGACATCTGCACCATCGGGGATGACCAAACGTCCCCGCTCGACAAGCCGCAGGTTTTCTTCGAGTCGAGCGAGGCCCGCTTCCGCTTCCTTTCGATCCGCCGCTTTCACGCTCACGAAGTGCTTGGTTCCGCTAAGGCGGAATATGACCCGGAAGCGGTTTCCCCGTTGTTCCAAAGATGCCATTTCCCGTTCCTCCCCGTCGAATTGTTCGAGGGGAGTCCAGAGACGCGACCCCAGTGCGGAGCCAATGCTGTCCCCAGTTTGTCCCCAAAGCGGGGTTCGGGAAGCGAACAGGCTTTCCAAGACGTGGTTGGAAATCCTGTTTTTAAGGTGATTTCGACTTTATCGACGTGCAAAACTTAGCGGAGCGGGAGGGATTTGAACCCTCGATACGGGGATACCGTATACAGCATTTCCAGTGCTGCCTCTTCAGCCTCTCGAGCACCGCTCCGTTACCGACACCGACAAACGAACGAACCTTGCGGTTCACTCGTGGCCCGTCATCTTAGTTTTTTGCTCGATGTATGGCATCCTCTACGCTCGCGAGTTTCTCGAAACCCGATCCTCACTGCGGTTGCATCCGTACCTGGCTTCGGGTATTGCGGCATCTTGTGCGGGCTTCCTACCCGCTCCATCTATCCACGGAGCATCCGTAATGGTGCCCCTGTTTCGAATAATCCTGGCGATCGTTTGTTGCACGGGCATCGGGTGTATGGGCGTCTCGCAGAACCCGTCGTACTTCCCGTATTTGCTCCCGAGTGGCGACGTGATCCGCACGCACGGTAAGCCGGGCGGCATCGGATATTTCCGCAATACCGACCCCAAAGCGATCAAAGTCGAAGTCACACCCACATCGAACACGAACCCGACGCTTTCGCAACAAGTGCTGATCGCCACGGTGACGGATCGCGATGGCAACCCGCGACGCAAACGCCGTATCGAGTGGATTCTCGACGGCCCCGGCAGCATTATCGAAGTCGACGAATCGGGTTACGCACCAGGGCGTGGGTACAAAGTCGATAACAAATACGCGGTCAGTTACGCCGACTATTTCAGCCACACAATCACGCGCGGCAACGACGATCCACGCGATGATTTCGAGATTAAACCGGGTCAAACGTGGTGCGTCGTCACGTCGCCGGTCGAAGGGCAAACGACGGTGACGGTGTACGCGCCCGAAGTTTTCGATTGGGAAAAAGGCCGCACGTACGTCAAGCTGACATGGACCGATGGCCAGTTTCGTGCGGATCCTTCGAGCCGAACGCGATCCGACAAAGACGACGGTTTTGGCCCGACAGCCATCGTGAAACGCGGCCTGCCTGCGACGGCGCAAATGAGCATCGACGTCAAAATACCGCGCACGCTGGCGCTCAATCGCGAGGTGCCCATCGTACTTTCACTGTCGAATGGCGGACGCGCTGATAGTTCGTCGGCGACGGTGCGAACTGTGATTCCTGAAGGTACCGAATTCGTGTCGTCGGACCCTGTGCCGATCCGTCGAAGCGGCTCGGCGGTGTCGTGGTACTTCGAGAGCGTGCCGGGCGGAAGTGCGCGAAATATCTCGCTGGTGCTACGCCCGGTCAAGAAGGGAACGGTGGCACTTTCGGCAACGGCGGAGACGCTCGAAGGCTTGAAAGCCACGAAATCGGCAACGGGCGAAGCCGACACCGCGACGATGAAAATCAAAGTCGAAGCCCCCGCATTTACGGCTGCTGGCGACCGGGTGGCCGTGAAAGTATCCGCCACGAACACGGGTGCAACCGCGATTGATAACGCCATCGCCTGGGTCGATATTCCTGCCGGAATGATGGCGTCCGCGAAGGGAAACCCCGCTGAACTGAGTATCGGCGAAATCCCGCCCGGCGAGACGCGAACCGCGAGTTTGCCACTGACAGCCGAGCGTACGGGCAAGTTCACGGTCAAGGCGAACGTCACCGCCGATGGTGGACTCGTTGATCGGGGCGAAGTGATCGTTGCGGTTGCGAAGACAGAAATCGAACTGAATTTAACAGGCACCGATTCGATCCCCGTCGGGCAGGATGGCCTGTACGAACTACGGGTGACGAATCGCGGCGATGTGCCCGTGGCGAACGTGATCGCGCGAATGAGCCTGCCGCGTGGCTTGACCGGAACGACCGCCACCGATGGCGGTCGCGTGGCGGCCGATGGCGCGACGTGGAACCTCGGCACACTGGCGGCGGGCGATAAAAAGATCGTGCGACTCACGGCAACCGGGGATCGGCTCGCGGATCGGCAGGCGATTACGGCATCGGCAGGTGCGGAACTCGGCGGCGGTGGCC
>JANXNT010000067.1 GCA_025353985.1 Limnoglobus sp. | reverse complement strand
AATCTCGTAGGCTTTCGCAACGTCCGCGAGGGAACTTCAAATATGCTTGCTCGTGTCACTTGCCCGCATTGCTGGCATTTTTTCCAGTCTTACGACACGCTTTGGATCGCAGCGCATCCGTCGCTTCGTGGCGATCATCGATTAGGTGAGGCGGACCAGACTCGATTTCTTCCCTCGCGTTTTTCGCCGAATGGGGCGGCCATCGACGAATTGGGGACCGAATGTACGCAATTGGCGTGCCCGTCGTGTCACTTGGTGATCCCGCGATTGTGCTTCGAACATCAACCGTGGTTCGTATCGATTGTCGGCGCGCCCGGTTCGGGGAAGTCGTACTACCTCGCTGCGGCCGTCCATATGTTACGACGGTACATGCCCGAATGGTTTGAGATTTCGTTCACCGATACGCAAGCCGATTTCAACCAATTGCTCGTCGGCTACGAGGAACAACTCTTCGTCAATTTCAACCCGGGTCAGCCTGCCGCGTTGAACCAGTTAGTTACGAAAACGCAGGCGACGAGTTTGGAGAACCACTCATCGGTAATGGTGGCCGGGCAGAACGTGTTACGGCCGCGACCGTTCATGTTCTCCGTTCGACCGCAACAGACCCCCGAAGTTCCTTTACCTCCGACGACAGACCCATCGCGTGTGATGTGCCTTTACGACAATGCGGGCGAATCGTATCTCTCCGGCGAAGAATCCGCACTGTCGCCCGTGACGCAACATTTGGCAAAAGCGAAGTTGTTACTGTTCTTGTTCGATCCAACGCTGCACGCGAGTTTCCACGACAAACTCGTTACGGCCAAGATTCGCGTCGCATCCGATCAGCCACCGAACTCGGCGGGTCGCCGCCAGCATTTAGTTTTAACCGAAATGGCCAACCGAACCCGTCGCCACGCCGGTATCGCAGCGGGTGCCAAACACGACAAACCGCTAGTGGTGATCGTGACGAAGAAAGATTTGTGGGGGCCGCTGCTCATGAAAGAGCAGAGCAGTGGCACGCCCGTCGCGCAGTCGGGCACTTCGCGGGCCGTGTTACGAATGGATCGCATCGAGGAACATTCGAAGAAACTCCGGCAGATCCTCGTCGAATCCGCGCGGGAAATCGTCGAAGCGGCCGAGGGGTTTGCGAGCACGGTTCTGTACGTCGGCGTGAGTTCGCTCGGCGTGCAGCCGACGCAAGATCCGGTTTCCAAAGCGTGGGTCGTCGCACCGAAAGACATCAAACCCGATTGGGTGGAAGTGCCCATTCTGTACGGGTTGAACAAAACGATTCCGGGCTTGATCGGTTCCGGCCGTTCCCAACCTTCCAAACCTGTTTCTAGGGCGTGAAAGCATGTACGAATTGATCTACACTTCCGCCCCACGAGGGTTGCGAGCGAGCGCGAGCGGGTACACCGTCGTGGCCCAAACGACCGACATACCGGCCGGCCTCGTCAGTGCGCTGGAAGGCTTATCGCAGTATCGTCACCGATCGGTTTCCGCGAATGCCGACGACGGCGTGAACCCCGTCATGTGCGGGCATTATCTTCTCACCGTGGGCTATCAGCGGTACCACGTGCTGTCTCGCATCGTCGATTCGGGGCTGGATTACTCCGGGCGCGGCAATTTCTTGGCGCATCACTTGGCCACAACCGACGATCGCCTACCCCCCGGTGGGCCGGGGTGGGTTTTGAACCATACGGACGTATTTTTGGACCGTTGGGACAAAGCCCCAGAAACGCTGTCGCCGCGTGGCCATATGCGTGCGGGCGATTCCCCGGCTAAGCCGTGCCGCGCCTGGAAAAGCGCCACCGGTGATGCGGGCTGGGGCGGCGTACTGGCCGCATCCGTCGATCCGGCGCATCCCGTAATCATCGTCTTTCGGCCCGATCAAGATGTCATGGCGCTGATTTCGGAGTCGCTCGCGCTGTTGCCACCCGATGAACGCTGGGAGGTTTCGTTTTCCAGCTATTACCTCGGAACGCCTGCCGGGGTACGCTGCCAATGGCGCTGCGTTCCTTCGGATTCGCCCGATTTATCGAAGCTGCTCGCATCGGGTTCCGCGAGTGTGATTCGCGTCGATCGCATGGCAGAAGAAGCCCCCGAAGGCCCGCTCGTCGATGCAGCGCGAACGGGAAACGTGCCGCCGCCGGCGCGGAAAATCCACCCCGCCAGCCCGCCAGCCGCACCTATCCCCGTTCGCAACGAAGTCCGCGCCCCCGCACCACAACTCGCTCGATTGCCGGACATTGACGACGAAGAAGAACCGCAAACCACGCTGCCGCCCGCAAGACCGTTCGCGCCACCACCGAGTTCAGGATTTGCCAAACTCATCGCCGGTTTCGGCATCGGCGCGCTGCTCATGGCAACCCTACTTCTCGGCATCGAGGCTATATCCGGCAAGGGAATTCTGGGACTCAACGACAACAAACAGCAGCCGATTGCAGAGGGAGTTGGTGCAGAGAAGCCCGTTGCGCCTCCTGAGGGTATTACTAAAGCAGATCTCGATAAAGCTGTGCTGGATGCAGTTGCAAGGAATGAAAAAAAATGGGACGACAAAGAAGCAGCTGCGACTGAAGCACGTGGAAAGGAATTAGCAGCTGAGAAGAACCTAACTAACGCCGCAAATAAACGTGCTGATAAAGCAGATGATAAGCTCAAAAAACTCCAATCCGATTACGACAATTATGTGAAGGCTCACCCGGCCAAAACAGAACCGACGCCGTCACCTTCGCCTGTCGCTGCCCCAGAATCAGAAGAAGACTCGCTGATGTTGTACAAGAGTTTTTTAAACAAGAGCCCCCAACCCAAAACTACCATTTACAACAAATCTTTTTCTGCTAACTCTGTCGTGTCTTTCGTAGAAATCACTGAATCGAACATCACAATCTCAGAAGTTAAAAAAGAGGCTGTTGACGGCAAAGGGAAAGCGACACACGATGTCAAAAACGGTAACGTACTGATTGGACGAGTGGAATTAACGACCAAGGGAACCGATCAAACGGTGGAAATCGTCCCTCTTGACGCGAATTCTCAAGAGAGTGACAAATTGGTGACGCCAGGTCTGCAAGTGGGACTTCTCCGCGTGAAAAATGATCAAGGCACTTCCTACCAACTGGCTTACCAGCCGTTTGTATCCACTCAGCAATTGATGGGGAAAAAGCAAGATAAAACGAAAGAATCAAAAGGTATCGTTTGGGAGAAAGAGAATTTAGTCGTTGAAATTACGAAAGTGGTCAGAGACTATAAAGAGTATCTCAAAACTGGCGGCACGCTTGTCTTCCGTGGGGAAGCAACAGTCAAAATTGGCGACAGCAAAGAATTTATTACTCTGAC
>JANXNT010000066.1 GCA_025353985.1 Limnoglobus sp. | reverse complement strand
CTTGTGGGTGAAGATCAAGTTGTACGTGTTGAAGTGTTGGAAATTCTCCGCTCGATTGAAACCTTGACCGGTAATGAACGTATTGAAGACGACGCTCGTCTTGCCGTCTTTCGGTGCCCACTTGATGCCGCCGATATAACTCGCAGTAGCTGCCGGATCGATGGCCACGTCCGCACCGGTGACAATACCATTGTAAATCGTCACGTCGTCGCTAATCTGGCTCGTCGCCTGGATGCCGGTGTGCGTGAACGGATTGTATTGGAAGTTGTACGAACGGCTCACGAACGGCGAGCTAATCGCGTCAATCGTCTCGTATCCGCAAGATGTACCCCAACGACCTGCGCGTAAGGTGGTACCCTTCGGGCCGAAACCGGGCAAGAACGCTTCGCCGTAAAGGTACGGTATATCGAAGCCATACTGACCGGTTTGCCCGTTCAGGAAGCCGCGGGCCAAAGTGTACTTATAGTCGTAGCCTGGAACGATCGTAGCGACCTTAAAGCCGGTTTGAAATTCGTTCTTTGAAGTGTCGACGTTCTTCGAGATATCTACCCAGTTCTGGTTCATCTGGAAGAAGTTCGCACGATCATTGAACGTCGTCGGAGCATTGGAACGGCGGGCCGAACTACCCGTGTAGTTCATTTGCGTCCAACCGGTGACCTTAATACCGCGTTCCGAAAGCAATTGACCGAAGGCAGTGCCTTCGAGCAACTTCTCGGCGAGGTATTTGGTAGCCGGTGCGGCTGGCTCTTCGGCGGGGGCCGCAGGGGCTTCGGCCGCTGTGGGGGTAGGCACGTACATCGGGGCAGGGCTGACCACGACGGGTGGCAGCGTGGCGGGTAGCGCCATCGGGCTGGCCGAAGGCATTACCTTCGGGATGGGCATCGGCAGGGGTGCGGCCTGAGCCGACACCTTGGCAGGCAATATCGGGATCTCCGGCAATGCCGGTGCTTGTCCCGTTGCGAGCGCCGATCCGAGAAGCAAGGTCGTAATCATCGTGTACCTCGTCGATTCCTGACGGTGAAGTAAGCCTGGGTGACTTTCGCCGACCCAGACCGGCGCATCCTGCTGTCCGGCTAACACGCTTAATCGGACTGCGATGAGCAACGCGACTAACCGGATGTGAATAGATCGTCTGGAGAATGCGAACGACGGGTCGCGTAAACGCTACAAACTACCAGATCAAACCGGATAAATTGGACTGCTAAACATTCGCGCGAAAGACGCCCGCGTAAGTGGCAGTTGGTTGCGATGTTCGATTCCTGCCCGAGACTACCGACCGCAGATCGCAAGTCGCTACAATATGGTAACTCACATATTAACCGGAGATACCCGCCGTGATGCTCAAGATGGCGAAGCGGATGTTGTTCGAAGCCGATAAACGCCTGTTGTGGAAACTCGCCTGGAATATGGGCGTAAAAGGCGGCATGTCGGTGCTTCGTCACAAGTCGCGGCTCAAACGCGGCGAAGTGTTCCCTCCGTTCCTCTATGTCTCGATCATCAACTCGTGCAATCTGCGCTGCCAGGGTTGCTGGGTCGATGTCGCGCACAAACAGAAGACAATCGACCCACCCGCGTTCCGCAAGCTCATCCGCGAAGCCAAGCAGATGGGGAATTCGTTCTTCGGCATCGTCGGTGGCGAGCCGTTCATGCACCCGCAATTGCTCGACATGCTCGCCGAATTCCCCGAATGCTACTTCCAGATCTTCACCAACGGCCACTTCATTACCGATGAACGCGCCAAACGCATTCGCGAACTCGGCAACGTCACGCCACTCATCAGCGTCGAAGGCACCGAGATCATCTCCGACGAACGCCGTGGCCGTACGGGCGTGCTGTCGAAGACGATGCAGGGTCTGCAGCACTGCCTGAATAATGGCGTGTTCACCGGCGTCTGCACCTCGTTGTGCCGTACGAACATCGACGATCTGCTTCGCGAAGTCTGGGTCGATCGCCTCATCGAAATGGGCGTACTCTATACGTGGTTCCACGTTTACCGGCCGATGGGACCGAACCCGAACGCGGATCTGTGTTTGTCGCCGGAACAGGCGATGAAAGCCCGTAAGTTCGTGGTCGAAATGCGTGCGAAGAAGCCGATCGTCATCATCGACGCCTACTATGATGGCGAAGGTCAGGCGCTGTGCCCGGCAGCCACCGGCATTAGCCACCACATTAACCCGTGGGGCGACATCGAGCCATGCCCGATCGTGCAATTCTCGAAGGAATCGATCCACACGACCGCCGAAGATGGCCGCACGCTCAAAGAAAAATTCCTGAAAAGCGATTATTTACGCGACTTCCGTGCCGTGGCAGCCGAAGCCACACGCGGCTGCATCGTGCTGGAAAGGCCGGATTTGCTAAAAGCGCTCGTCGAGAAGCACGGTGCGAAAGATGTGACCGCTCGCCAGACTGCTCTCGCCGAGTTGGCCGCGATGCAAGTGCGTACCTCGCAGTACAGCCCCGGCAACGAAGTCCCGGAAAAGAACCTTCTGTACCGCATCGCCAAGCGCGTGTTCTTCAACGACTTCGGCGTTTACAACGGCAAAGATCACAGCCAAACCGCCGCGCCAGGCGTATTGGCGGGGAAATAGCTATTTCACCGTGTCGGCTCGCGTGACGCTGATCAAGCCGATGTTTCGCAAGTCGGTGGGATACGTCACGGTGCCGAACAGATCGACCGTCTTTCGCAGATACTTTTCGAGGTCGACGTTCGGGCTGGACGTGGCGTAGAACTTGGTTTTGCCGCGTTCGTCGTCGAGTGCGTAGACGGCTTTGCCGTTCACTTTGAATGCAGCGATTCGCAAGAAGCCGGTACCCGTCCATTCGGACTTTGCTGCGGGTGCTGGTGCGGCTGGCTCCTCGCGGCGGGGCGTGCTTTCC
>JANXNT010000063.1 GCA_025353985.1 Limnoglobus sp. | reverse complement strand
CGATCCGCGTGTCGTCGAAGCGATGTTGCCATACTTCACGCAGAAGTTTGGCAATGCCGCGAGCCGTAGCCACCCGTACGGTTGGGAAGCGGAGACGGCCGTCGAAGAGGCACGCGAACAGATTGCGAACCTCATCGGGGCGAGCGCGAAAGAGATCATCTTTACGAGCGGTGCCACCGAGAGCAATAACCTCGCCATCAAGGGCGTGGCGGCGATGTACAAGAAAAAAGGCAACCACATAATCACCGCGCCGACCGAGCACAAATGCGTGCTCGATACGTGCAAGCGGCTCGAACGCGATGGCTATCAGGTGACGTACCTGCCCGTCGATGTGTATGGCCGCGTCAGCGCCCAACAAGTGCGCGACGCGATCACCGATAAAACGATCTTGGTGAGCCTGATGTTCGCCAACAATGAGATCGGCACGATCAACCCGATGAAGGAAATCGGCAAGGTCTGCAAGGAAAAGGGTGTCTTGTTCCATACCGATGGCGTACAGGCGGTCGGCAAGGTTCCCGTGAATGTACAGGAACTCGGCATCGACTTGATGAGCCTGACCGCACACAAACTGTACGGCCCGAAAGGCATCGGTGCGTTGTACGTTCGCAAGAAAGACCCGCGCGTTCGCCTCGAGCCGATCATTGATGGCGGTGGCCACGAACGTGGAATGCGTTCTGGCACGCTGCCCGTGCCGCTAATCGTCGCGTTCGGCGAAGCGTGTGCGATCGCCCAGAAAGAGATGCCTGAAGAGAGCAAACGCACCTTCGCCCTCCGCGAACGGCTCCGCACCGGGATCATGGATCAACTGACGGAAACGTACCTCAACGGCCACCCAACCGAACGCCTGCCGGGCAACGCGAACATCAGCTTCGCGTACGTCGAAGGCGAAGGCATGATGATGGGCATCAAGGATGTCGCGGTGTCCAGCGGCTCCGCATGTACGAGCGCGAGCCTCGAACCGAGCTACGTGCTACGTGCGCTCGGCGTCGGCGACGAACTCGCACATAGTAGCATCCGCTTCGGCATTGGCCGCTTCACGACCGTGGATGAAGTCGATTACGTCGTCGATCTGGTCGTGCGCGAAGTGAAACGCCTCCGCGAAATGTCGCCACTCTACGAGATGGCCCAAGCCGGCATCGACCTGAAGAGCATCGAGTGGGCGGCACACTAAGCATCGGAGAGTGATGTCGTACGCGGATTTTACTTTGGAGTCTGCTGAAGAACGCCTTTGCAAGATACGGTACGACGTCAGTAACTGAACTGCCAGGAGAACATAATGCCGACGACTGTAACCAGTTTGGAAGATCGAACCAATCTCCTTGAAGAGAAAATCGAGTACATCAAGACGGATGTGCATCTCCTTACGACGGAATTTGCTTCCTTTAAAGGTAAAATCGAAACTGTTGTCTCGTTGATTCGCTGGATTGGTATCTTCGTGGCTGGGTTGGCTGTCACGGTGATCTTCAGTGTGATTTCATTCGCCCACTCCGCAGGCAGGCTCGAATCCAACATTGATCGATTGAAGGAAGCGACACAACATCAAGAGCAAGTCAACCAAAAGCAACTGGATGGATTCAAAGAAGCATTGCAAAAACAAGACGATTTGATCCGCCGTTTGGAAATCAAAATGACCGAGATTAGCACTAAACTCAATAACATCGACGATAAACTCAAGAAGTAAACGATCCGGATTTCTGGCTGTTAGCGGTTTGCTGATAGCTGACTACTTACCAAGAGGCGACCATGCCATACAGCGACAAGATTCTCGAACACTACAGCAACCCGCGGAACGTCGGGAGCCTGGACGTGAAGGATGCCAGCGTCGGTACGGGCCTCGTCGGCGCGCCGGAGTGCGGCGACGTGCTCAAGCTGCAAATCAAGGTGAACCCGCTGACGGGCGTCATCGAAGATGCGCGATTCAAGACCTTCGGTTGCGGCTCTGCGATTGCCTCCAGCAGCCTCGCCACCGAATGGCTCAAGGGCAAGACCGTCGACGAAGCGCTCGGCATCAAAAACACACAGATTGTCGAAGAACTCGCGCTGCCGCCGGTGAAGGTTCACTGTTCGGTGCTCGCCGAGGATGCGATCAAGGCGGCGGTCAAGAATTACCAAGAAAAACAGGATCAGGTCGCCGAGAAGGCAGAACTGGCTACCGTCGCCGGGTAATGGCGTGTATAATCCCCTAACGGTCACACTACACAGAAGGAAGTTCTCACGATGTCCACGAGCACACTCGAACAACCCACCCCCACGTTGCAAATGAGCGATGCCGCCCCCAAGGCCGCACCGATCGTCGTCACGGATCGCGCTGCGTCCGAAGTGAAGCGAATCGTCGCCGAGCAAGGCACCGCCGGCAAGCTCTACCTTCGCCTCCGCGTCGTCGGCGGCGGTTGTAGCGGCTTCCAGCACAAGCTCGATCTCGACGAAATCGTCAACGAAAAGCTCGACGACACCTTCAATATTCACGGCGTCGATATCGTCGTCGACAAG
>JANXNT010000052.1 GCA_025353985.1 Limnoglobus sp. | reverse complement strand
CGCATCACAGGCTACCTCGGCAAGAACATCGCTGCCGCTGGCACGCCGGCAGTCGCGTTCGATTTTGATGCGGTAGACGGATTTACGGGTGGCGTGTTTGTGGGATAACGCCGAAGTGGTGAGTGGTGAGTGGTGAGTGGCGAGAGAAGAAATCTTCACTCACCACTAACCACTCGTCACTAACCACTACTCGAAGCCACTCGCCACTACTCACGACGACGGTACGCCCCGAGCAGGCAGTTTTCTGGGTAGCGGAGGCCGAGGAGACGGAAGCCACTCCAGAATTTCAGTTCGAGGTAGTTCAGCCAGCGGAAGCGTCCGAACGTCGAGAGATCGTCGGGTTGGGCGAAGGCACGCTCTTCGAACCCGGCTTCTTCAAACAGCTTGCGAAGCTCGGTCCGCGTGTTCATGAGATACTGCACGGGGAAGGTATCTTCTTCTTCGCCGCCCCAAAATAGCTTCTTGATGGGGTGATGCAACCGGAACGGGATAAGCCACGAGAATAAGGTGATCGGCGAACGTCGATTGACCGTAAACACGACGGCGGTGCCGCCGGGCTTGACCAACTTTGCGAGCGCCGCGACGAATTGCTGCGGCGCGCTGACGTGCTCGACGACCATCCGCATCGTCGCCAGATCGAATTGATCGCTCGTCTGGTAATCTTCGAGCAGGCAACGGTGCGATTCGTGAACGAACTTGTTTTGCAGCACGTTTTCGCTCGGATCGACCGCAACCACCTTCGCACATCGCGATGCGAGTTCTTGTGCTAAACGAGGATTCTCCGGGAAGATCGCGTTCCCGCCACCGACATCGAGCCACGCACTACCCTTCGCGACGAGTTTGCCGATGAGGCATTCGTAGACATCGGTCGGAAAAAAATAGCCATAGCGGAATCGGCGTCGCGGTGCCCAACCGACCGTTTTCAGCGAGCCATGTTTCAGGAGAAACAGCGCCTCCAACTCGGGCTTCGTGGGCAATATCGGCGTTGTCTCTAGGGTGCGAACCGCGTCTGCCACCGATCACCTCATTTTCGCGAATAATGTAGTGCTCATTTTATAGGACCGGATTCACCCAGAGTCGCAGACAATCTCGATTTCGATGGGACCGTTTACCGTTTCTTGCGCGGCTCGCTGAAGACTTTCAACAGTTCGTCTTCGATCGCGGGGCAGATTTGGCCGGGTGGCTTTTCTTCAACCGGTATTGCCTCGGCAGGGTTGGCGGGCGGGGGCGGTTGCACGATCCAGTCTATGAATCGCTGGCAACTCCAGAAATTGGCACCGCCACGCCGCGCCGATTCGTGCAGTCGCGTGTCGTTGGAAATCACGATCAGCGGCGTCGGATCGGGTTCGTCGCGGATGAATTCTTCGATGAGATCGTCAGCGGTCTGGCGATACGCGAACCGCACGCGCACACCGCGATGGATCGTTTCCAACGACGGCGCGGGCGCTTTCTGCCCATCGAACGCCACGCGAATCGTCGCGCCACGCCCACCCGCACCCGTGGCGAGCCAGTCCAAAAACCGACGCCGTGCCGGTTCGAGTTTCCCCTTGGTCAAACCCGAGAGGTGCCCCGTCACGTGCATCAGGTTGTAGCCATCGATGAGGAATCGCACGTGGCACCGTGGGGGAAGTTACGTTGATTGTACGACCCGGCTTGACGTTGCGGGGGCTTCTCCTTTACGATCCGCTTTTCCAAACCGGATGGAACTCGGGAGTCGGTCGTATGGATGCGCATGTCGGAGCCAAACTGGAAGTCGTTCCGCGACAGAATCTGCTTGCAGCGGCGGACTGGGGCTACCTCGCGATTCTGATCGCGGTGTCGATTGCGATCCACGGCTGGCTGATTTCCCACACGGCGGTGACCGCGCGCGACAGCC
>JANXNT010000015.1 GCA_025353985.1 Limnoglobus sp. | reverse complement strand
CGAAGCTGTCACGCCCACTTCCAAGATAGCTGGCCCTCCCTCGTCGGGGAAGAGCGTATCCTTGTTACGCGCGGCCATCTCCGGCGTGCCGGTGCCAGAAGGCCGACCATCGCCGATGACGGTTGAGAATCCTTCCGCCGGAGGGAGTCTTCCCGTTCCAGGCTCCCGGTAGTTCGGGTCCGGGCCGTTGGCCTCGATTGCCCTCGCGCGACGAAGGGTCGTTCCATGATGGAGAAACGTTGGCTGGGGATCGGAAATCAAACGGAAATCCCCTCATCAGCTTTAGGATGTTCATGAAGCGGCCTCCACAACCGCTGCGTGCCGAAGGTGATGCTGAGCGCCGGTCAAGAGTGCGGGTTAGTGTTCACTGCCAGAGAAGTATTAAGGGCGTGCTTGACTGCACTGTCGGCATCACGGTGAAGAACCGCTCGCACCGCTCGATGATCTCATCCAGTGAGCCTGTGCGGAAGACCTCCGTGTGCAGTCGCTCGCAGCTGGCTGACACAGACTCGATCCCGGTCTTCTCCCATAACTGGCGGCATGGCCAACTCCGAATCACGGTGGCGAACGGCGCTGAACACCGCAACTGCCTCAACCGATCCGACATGCCTGTCGAGAAACCCACTTTGAACCGGCCGGGGTCGAAATCCGACTCCAATTGGATCAGGTAAAAGACTCCGATCTCGGCGGACAAGAAACCGTCTGACTCGGCGTCCTCACCAGCTTCGGGGTCATCGCGGTCGATGATGGCCTGCATCTCAACTGATACCAAGCGACACTCTTCCAGAGTAATGCACGCGACCATCTGGTTTTTGGCGGACGAACTGCGATGCTTCGTCGGCTCGATGCCTAGCCGCTTCAACACCTTGAAGACAGTCGACTTACGCTTGTCGTACTTTTGTGCGACATCGATCACGGAGATCAGGTCGTCGCCCACTGGAAGCCCTCCGCCGCCGAAGCAGTTATTCTGCAGACCTACGGCAATATATCTCAAGCGGATTGTAACCACTGCTTACATTAAAGCAAATCATTTCGAGCGTTTTTTATCGCTCAAACAATTCTCCCTGACTGAAGCCGTGCGCACTGAGATATGCTTCGGTTCCTCCGTTATTCCTGGGACACTGAACAATGGCCGCTTTTCCCGGATGTTCCTAAAATGAAACCCGAAACCTCACACGACCGTGCGAGATGCGTTCGACTCTTCTCACGAAACAGGGACCATGAGTACCAAGTACGTTTACTTTTTTGGCGACGGTAAGGCCGATGGCAACGCGGGTATGCGGAACAATCTCGGTGGCAAAGGGGCGAACCTCGCGGAAATGACGCTGATTGGTCTGCCCGTCCCTGCCGGTTTCACGCTCTCCACGGACGTCTGTACGTACTTCTACGACAACGAACGCAAGTACCCGCCGGAACTCAAGGCCCAAGTCGAAATCGCACTGAAGCAAATCGAACAATCGATGGGAACGAAGTTCGGCGACGCCACGAATCCGCTGCTGCTCGCCTGCCGTTCGGGTGGCCGCGACAGTATGCCGGGGATGATGGACACCGTGCTGAACATCGGCCTGAACGATGTCACCGTGAAGGCACTCGCCAAACAGAGCGGCAACGAGCCGTTCGCACTCGATAGCTACCGTCGCTTGCTGTCGATGTACGGCGAAGTCGTGATGGGCTTGAAGGGGCACAAAGACGAGCCATTCGAGCATATCCTCGAAACCGC
Organism: Limnoglobus sp.; assembly: GCA_025353985.1. Lineage (GTDB taxonomy): Bacteria > Planctomycetota > Planctomycetia > Gemmatales > Gemmataceae > Limnoglobus. Next base: position 1,296 of record JANXNT010000015.1, on the reverse strand, counting down.
GAAGCACAAGCAAGGCGTGACGCTCGATAACGAGCTTTCGGTCGAATCGCTTCAGTCGATCATCACCCAGTACAAAGCCGCGATCAAAAAGTACACGGGCAAAGAGTTCCCGACGGACCCATACGAACAAGTTTGGGGTGCCATCGGTGCGGTATTCGGTTCGTGGATGAACGACCGCGCCTGCGTGTATCGCCGTCAGTACGGCATCCCCGACGAATGGGGCACCGCCTGTAACATCATGGCGATGGTCTTCGGTAACCTCGGCGACGACTGCGCCACCGGCGTGGCACTGACCCGCGATGGTTCGCTCGGCGCACCGGGCATGAACGGCGATTACCTCATCAACGCCCAGGGCGAAGATGTGGTGAACGGCTCGCGGCCCACGAAGCGGATCGAAGAAACGCTCGGGATCGACATGCCGACGGCGTTCAAGGAACTCGTCGAAGTCGGACACAAGCTCGAAAAGCATTACCGGAACATGCAGGACATCGAATTCACGATCTCCCGCAACAAGCTGTACATGCTTCAGACCCGTAACGCGAAACGCACCGGCTTTGCCGCCGTGCGTGTGGCCACGGATCTCGTCGAAGAAGGCTTGATCACTAAGGACGAAGCGATCTCCGCGAAGTTCATTCCGGCGGGCGACCTCAGCCAACTGCTTCAACCGCTGTTCGACACCGAAGCGAAGAAGGCCGCTGAAAAAGCGGGCAAGTTCCTGACGAAAGGCATCCCCGCCGGGCCGGGTGCCGCGACGGGCAAGATCGTCTGTTCGCCGCAAAAAGCGGAAGCGATCAAGCAGGCGAACCCGAACGCCGCACTCGTGCTCGTTCGCAAGGAAACGACCCCCGAAGACCTTCGTGGGATGAAGGCCGCACTCGGGATTTTGACTGCAGTCGGTGGGGTGTCATCGCACGCCGCACTCGTTAGCCGTCAGATGGGGAAAGTCTGCATCGTCGGTGCGGGGCAACTCGATATCGACAACGATAAAGGCACCGTCATCGTCAATGGCGTCACCTACAAAGAAGGCGACGACATCAGCATCGACGGCTTCACCGGCGAAGTGTTCTCGGGCAGCATCAGCACGAAACCGAGCGAAGTCGTGCAGGTTCTGATCAAGAAAGAACTCGCACCGGAGAAGTCCGACGTGTATCGCCGGTTCATGCTCGTCATGAAGTGGGCGGACGAGAAACGAAAGATTCGCGTTCGCACGAACGCCGACTTGCCCGAACAGGCCGCCGAGGCGATTGCCTTCGGGGCCGAAGGGATCGGCCTCTGTCGCACCGAGCACATGTTCTT
>JANXNT010000001.1 GCA_025353985.1 Limnoglobus sp. | reverse complement strand
GTGCGTGCGAGTACCGAGGTTCACGCATCGATGGGCTACACCGTGGGCAAGAAGTAACAGATCGAAGTTTCTCGCGGGGCCGGTGCCCCGCGCATGTCTACGCGACAAAATCCACACGCCGTTTGCACGCGCCGGGCCGGTTGGCGACAATCTACCGGTATGAAGAGCTTACTGGCGTTTTTGCGATCGATCCCCTCGAACGAAACGGGGTCGGACTCTGCGCTTCTGCGCCGGTTCCTCGATGGGACCGATGAGGGAGCGTTTGCGGAGTTGGTACGTCGCCATGGGCCGTTGGTTTGGTCGGTCTGCCGTGCCGGTTTGCGGAATGCATCCGATGCCGAAGATGCATTTCAGACGGTGTTTATGGTGCTGTTGCGGCGCAGTCAACGGCTGCGAGATCGCGAAACCATCGGCCCGTGGCTGTACCGCGTGACGGTCTGGACGGTGCGGAACCTGAGCCGCAAGAATCATCGGCAGCAACTTCGCCGCGTGGAATTATTCGAAACCTTCGCGCCGCCAATTCCGCAACGTTCGTTCGATGTCGACGATGCGCTCGCCGACCTTCCCGAGAAATACCGCACGCCGATTGTGCTTTGCCTGATGCAAGGCTGGTCGCGCAGCGAAGCCGCCAAAATGCTCGGTTGCCCCGAAGGCACGCTGTCGTCGCTGTTGCATCGTGGCCTCGAAAAACTGCGAAATCGCATGGCCGCGCCCGCACTCGTTTTCGGTGGCCTAACACTACCGCCCGCCACGCTGATAGCCGCCACCGTACAGATGGCGATTCGCTTCCCGGAGGTCGTCGGCATCGCGCCGATCATCCTCACCACCACCAACGGAGTTTTGCGAATGTTCCCCACAATGAAATGGCTAGCGTGCGGCCTACTCGCACTCGCCGGTACGACGATCGGCCTCGGCTTCGGCCTGGTGCCATTGTCCGAACCGCAAGCCATCGCACAAGACCCGCTGAAACCGCAACCAATCAAAGCGCCTCTGCCGCTACCAGCAATTCCCGTAGTCGCGCCGAAAGTCGAAGCTGTGCCGAAACCGGCGGCGAAGCCGAAACTACTCGCGACTTTTGCCGAAAACAAGGCCCAAGCGTGGTCGGTCGCGTTCTCGCCCGATGGCAAAACGGTCGCTTCCGGTGCGGGTGGCACGCTCGGCAATCCCGGCGAGTTGAAGCTCTGGGACGCGAAGACGCACAAAGAATTGTTCCTCGTCGAAACCGCGAAATCCGTACGTTGGGTGGCCTTTTCACCTGACGGGAAAACGATCGCCACCGCCGAGCACGACAACATCGCTTACCTACGCGATGCCAGCAATGGCAAGACGATTCGCGCCTTCAAGGGGCACACTTCGGGCATCGATACCGTCGCGTTTTCGCCCGATGGCAAGACGCTGATTACCTCAAGTTGGGACAAAACCGCGAAGCTCTGGAATGTGGCCACCGGCGAAGAAATTCGCACGCTCGACGGGCACGCCGAGCAGGTGTACACCGTGGCATTCAGCCCGAAAGGCAAGCGTATAGCGAGCGGTTGCAACGATGGCACGATCAAGATCTGGGATGCGGCCACCGGTAAAGAAACCGCGACGCTGAGCGGGCACAAAGGCGTCGTTCACTCGGTGGCATTCGGGGCAAAAGAGAAGATGATTGCCTCGGTCGGCTGGGACAAAACCGTGCGGTTGTGGAACGCGAAGAAAGGCACCGAAGTCGCCGTGCTCGAAGGCCATACCGTCCCCGTTCTCGGCGTCGCCTTCTCCGCAGACGGCACGATGCTCGCTTCGGTGAGCGGCCGTTGGGGCGATGGCAATTACGAGCCCGGACCCGGCGAGATCATCCTCTGGGACGTCAAAACCCGCAAGGAAATCGCACGAATCACCGGCCACGACGATCGCATTTTCGCAGTGAATTTCTCACCCGACGGCAAAACGTTAGCCACCGCCAGTTGGGATAAAACGATCAAGCTCTGGGACATCGCCTCACTGCGAAACGAGAACGGAAATTAACCAGCGAGGAAAGCCTGTAAGATAATAGAATCAACCAGCGATTCTTTTCTGTTCTTCGGGGATTCCACGTGGCTAAGACATCGACAAACGGCAGCTTGGTTGTGGAACCCCTTCCCGCGCTTCGATCGATATCGGTCGAAGGCTTCAAGTCGATCAACGAAGAACTGACAATCGAACTCGGTAAATTGACGGTACTTGCCGGCGTCAATAGTTCGGGTAAAAGCAGCATTATTCAGCCACTATTGCTACTCAAGCAAACCCTCGAAGCCCCATTCGACCCCGGACCATTACGCCTCAACGGGCCGAACGTGAAGTTCACGAAAGTCGAACAGCTTCTGTGCGCGAACAGGCGTAAGGAAGAGGTCGGTCGGTTTGCATTCGGTATGACACTGGAGAACAGCAACAACTGCACATTGCATTTTTATAGCAATAATGAAAATCCTGTTGCCATACGGCGCATGAATTTGACTCAGAATGGTAAATCATTTGAGTATACGGAATACGAAGGGGCAGTCATGCCTGCCAACTTGAATTCCACTATAGTAAAAGATTACGAGTTTATTTTTGATAAAACGCCGTCGAAAGTACAAGTATCGGTAACAAGAAATCGATGCTTTTTATCTCCCGCCATTCGATTTGAGGATTGGGGTCAGCAAATAAACTCTATTCCATTCGGCGGGAAAACAGAACCATTCGAATCCGTGTTAATGCACCTCATACACTTACCCGGTCTACGTGGTAATCCGGAGCGATCGTACCCTGTGACTGCTGTCAGCAAGCACTTTCCAGGGACGTTCGAGAATTACACCG
>JANXNT010001361.1 GCA_025353985.1 Limnoglobus sp. | reverse complement strand
GCTGCGGCAGGTAACTGCGCAGCCCAGCGATTCAGGAACCATGTCAGCGTCCAAATCGGTAAACCACTCGCGATCACGTCTTGCTTTTCGATCGTCAAATCGGCTTCGAACAGGCTACGCAGACCTTCGTGCGTCATGTTGAAGTAATGGCTGGGGTAACCGTGCAATGGCTGAAGGAACGGCACCACGCAATACAACCGCCCGCCCGGTTTGAGTACGCGCGAAATTTCCCGCGCACAGGTGAATGGGTCGCGGACATGTTCGAGAACGGCAAACGAAAACACGACATCGAAGACATCGTCACGGAACGGGAGCCGTTCGCCGACGCCACGGACATCGGTCGTCGGATACGAGCAAATTTCGAAGTTCACGATGTTGTCGAAATACGTCGGCCGCAACCCCGCGCCGCAATCGAGGATCCAGCCATCGGGGTGCTGCGCGATCAGTGCCGTGGCGGTTTCGTCGTAGTTGTTCGCGCTCACGTTATCCGTGTGCGTAATGTGGAACTGCTTACGCAAGTCCGCGCTCAGGTAGTCGTAAAACTGGCTCGTATTCTGGCAGGGCGCATCGTGCCGGAGCAGCGGGCGGATCCGTTCTAGCTTCGCTTTTTTGCGTGCCAGAAAGGTCGGATCGGTGACGGCAATACTCGGCACTGCTCGCAATTTCCGCACGATACGGCGTGCGAATGGCAGCCGCTTCAGTAACCGTTTCACGAGTGGCGTGAGTGAGAGTATCATAGTATCCTCCTGAATTGCGCACGGTAACCGAAATCAATTCTTCGCGTCAACGGCGGAAATCGCTTGAATACGGACCGCATTCGCCCTACGATTTCGCTTACCACCTGTCTGGAACGGAGTACTACGGATGCTGGGTGCGATGACGGAGCCAACACCCACACGACTACGACGCCCCACGAATTGGGCGATCGAGCACCGTTGGGATTCGCACAAAACGCCACTTCCACTTAGGCCCATTTACGAAGCGAAGGCGTACGACGATACGGCATTCGACTTCTCGCGGGCACTTCGGGCGATCTGTAACGACATCGCGTTTCGATGCCCGACGTTCAGCCACATCGATACGTCGCGTATGCTTTTCAGCTTTACACCGAGCCGCAACCGTAGCCAGTTCGGATTGCAAGCACGGGTCACGCCGATGCGGTTTCGCGATGGGGCACTCACGCGGCGACTGCGTGGGATTCTGTTTGGGGTACAGCGATATTACATCGATGGGCGCGAGATGCTGTACTTGGTCACGTTCTGTTTGCCGCGTTTTCTCGACCAGACGTACGAAGAAAAGATGACGACGATTTTTCACGAACTCTACCACATCAGCCCGCAATTCAACGGCGACTTGCGGCGTCACCCTGGCCGTTACGCGATGCATTCGCACTCGGCCCGCGACTACGATCGCCAAATGCTCGACCTCGCCCGCAACTACCTCCTCGGCCACCCGCAACCCGAAGTCTTCGACTTCCTACGCTACCGCGGTGCCGAACTCTGGAAGCGCCACAACGGCGTGCAAGGCGTCGTCGTACCACGCCCGAAGTTGGTGCCGATCAGCTGGTGAGTCGGGTTAATCGTTACCCAAAAGTTGTGGCACCTTCACCCGTAAGTGATCGATTTCCTGATGGCTTTCGCCGAGGTACGCGAGTAGCTTTAGGTCGTCTTTGCTAACGGTGCCACCCGAGAGCAACCAGGCCCGTACGCGAAACAACTTGTAGAGTTTGACGAGCTTTCGATCGCTGATGAAGATTTGATCTTCGCGGGTGAGAGTCTTTACCAGGCGCTGGAAAAGTTGGAACACATCCGTCGGGAAAAACACGTCGCGGTCGTTCTGGTCTTCGCCGCGTGCGTTCGATTGTTTGCGTGCGAATAACAGCGTCAGATAGCGATTCGCCTTCAGCAAATCGTCGAGGTTGCAGTGCCCTTCGACCCACGGTTTCTGGTTCAGCCCCTTGTAGGCGTCCGATGCTAAACCTGAGTCGATCAGTTCCTGAAAGTGCTTCTCCTGCACCGATTGGCTCTGGATTTTCAGTACGAAACGGTCCTTCAGTGCGGCCAGTTCGCCTTGCTCGGGGACTTCGTTCGTGGCGGCAAACAGGATCCGCAACGGCACCGGTTCCGGTGCGCCGTCCTGGTAGAATTTTTTCTCGTTGATGATCGTCAGCAAGATGTTGAGGATCGCCGAGTTCGACTTGAAGATTTCATCGAGGAACACGAGCCGTGCCGTCGGCAACTTGCCTGCTTTGCGACGGATATACCGGCCATCTCGCAACTCCTTAATGTCGATCGCGCCGATGATCTCCGATGGTTCGGTAAATCGCGTCAGCATGTACTCGAAATAATCGCCTTCGCCGAGGCCGAGCGCGTCTTTGAACTTCAGCACGAGGTCCGACTTCGCCGTACCGGGCGGGCCGACGATCAGCAGCGGTTCCTGCGCGATGGCGGCCACCACCATCAGGTCGATGATGTCTTGCTTGTCGACGAAGAATCGACCGAGCGATTGGCGGAAGCGATTGATTCGCAAGCGAATCGCGTCGGCCTCTTGCTGCAATTCGGCAAGGGAAAGATCGTCTATCGTTGGCATGGTGGTTACAGTCCGCTCTTGGCGACAAAATTTCGTACGTCGTTATGAATACGCTGTCGAACGAGATATTCGTCTTCATCGAGCCAGCGTTTTCCGGCTTGTCCGAGTGCGGAATCTTCGCTGACGATCGCCGACGCCACGGCTTCGATCATGCTGAGATGCAGCCGCGAATAGATCGCGCCGCTCGTGAATGTATTCGTCGTGCGAGCTGGGTTGATGGTCTGAAACAGATCGATCATCTTGGCCATACCGACATCGGCGGGACACTGCCCGAGGACGCCAATATACGTTTCGCACAGCTTAGAAAAATCTTGCGTTTTGAACTCCGACGTCGGATTCAAAATCTCCCTTCGCCCCGCATCGAGGATGGCATCGGCTTCTTGCGTGATGCCGAAACTCAACCAACCCGCCGCTAAGTTGAGTAGCGTTTGCAGCGCATCGACCCAGATGTTCGGCTTTCCCGAGTAGAGCAACTTGAGTTGCGCGAGCGTTTTTCCGCGCAAGACTTCTTCCTGAATTCGCCGCAGGAGCCGGTCGATATCGTCGCGCAGGCCGACCTTTTTCAAACTCCGTAGGCACTGGTTGACGACGATATTCACTAACTCGTATCGCGGTTCGTCGTCGAGCTTACGCAAGTAAAGTACGAAGTGATCGACGAGCGTGTGGATCATTTCCGTGCGGTCGAAGTGTGCGGCGTAGAACATCGCCCGTTCGAGCAATTGCCCCTGTTTTTTCAGGAAATCCGCAGAGACTGGCGTGCCCGCTAGCGGCGAATATTTCATCGCGCGTGGGACTTCCTCGAGTAGCTCGATGGTGAAATCTTGACCGACGCGAGCGGCGAGTGGGAGTGCATCGTGCAACACGAAGAACCGCGATTCTTCGGTGGGTTTCCCGCGAACGCCTTCGTGATACAGTTGACGAATTGACTTCGTCATCGCGATCGGGTCGGCGATTTTCGGCAGTTCCGCCAACGCGATTTTCAGTTCGTCGATGTGCTTGAGAAATTCGATTTGCGCATTGAGCTTCTCCTGTGGCTCGAGGATTTTCGACTGCTCACGCATCCGCGCGATGGCGTAGTGAGCCAAGCCCCGCGGTTCGTTTGGCGTCTTGGTTTCCCCTACTGGCTTCTTCGGCAACAAGTTTTCGATCTCATCGCGTAGCGATGCCGGTAGTAACCCGGCGTGCGGTTTCCCCGCTATCGCTTCTTCGATGCGATACGCATATGCGCGAAACAAAAGCGTACCGCTAATCGCTTTCGCTTCAGTTGGATTCTCGCGAACGAGCGCAGTTTTCGCGGACTCCATCAGGCGGCGCGATGTGATCGCGTCGCCGAGTTTTGCGAATGTGAAACTGAACACGAGGTCGATGTAAGCGAGCGTTGGGTGTGGTTCGCTATTGGGCAAACCGCGCGAGAGGCTACGGTTCGCCCAGAGGCGGGTGGCGGTGAATACTTCGTGCGCCTTTTCTCTTACGACCCGCATTCGTTCGGCATCGTGAAGTCCCGCGTATCGCAGGAACGACGGTAGATCTTGCTCCGGGCTAAGGCCACGATCGAGCAACCGCGTTAGCAGTCGATCGCGCACGCGGGCCAAGCCGAGCACATCCGAGCCGGATATGCGCGCAAGTCGAAGTGCCAACAGCCAGACCGCACGAATCGGCAGTCGATCTTCGAAGCGGATGAGGTATTGCTGAACCGCACCGAGGCGTGTTTTGAACCAGTCCGCAATAGGCGCATCGGCGGCCGCACGCATAGCGATCGCGGAAAATTGACGCATGTCCGATGGCGTCGGCTGCTCGTTTCGCAGACACGCATCGAGGAGCTTTTCCAAATTCTTCTGCTTGTTTTCGAGGTGTTCGGATGCCACCCATTGCGTCAGCCACTCGGTGGGCGGCGCGGCTTCGTTCCACATCGCGTTCAGCCAACAGATTGCCGCTTCGCTGCGTCGCCCCTCACCGATGCCCGCATTCGCCTCGGCCAACTGGGGCCACAACGCGATGCGTTCGGGGTCGTCGAGGCGTCCCGTATTTTCGAGGAATGCCTTCTCCAAATCATCGCAGCGAAGTTTCCATTCGCTCGGTGGTTTCGCGATTACGACTTCCACTTTCGGCGGTTCCGAGAACGGCAGTTCGTTCGCAGGAACCTTCGTTGTGACCTTTGTGCGATTGTCGCGGGTCGCAACATCGCTCGCGTTGACTTCCGACTTCTTGTCGCGGCCTGGCTTATCCGGTGGGCCTTTCTTCGCGGTCGTGGCTTCGTTGCACGCGAATGAATCGAACTCGAACACGCTGGCATCGATCCACTCGGCTAGCGGCGTGCGGTCTCGGTCGATGATGTACTCGATCCACT
>JANXNT010001357.1 GCA_025353985.1 Limnoglobus sp. | reverse complement strand
AGGCGCTGATTCAACTGATCGCCGACAAACGCGCCGCGTTAACAAAGTAAAGATAACGCAACGACAGATTTGACAGTCGCAAGGGCCGAACTAGGTTACGTTCGGCCCTCGTTCGTTTTGCGAACCATCGTTCCGTTGAAGCGTTTTCGACGGTTGGGCCGTGGTTGTCTTCAGGGGTTCCCTGTCATGGTCCCGTTTCGCGCCCTGTTGGGTTCCGTTTTCGCGATCGGGATCGTTCTCGTCGCATGTTCCCAAGCCTACTGCGGAGAAATCGACGAAGCCACCGTGCGGCGTCTGGCCCGCCCAGGGGCGTTCAGTGCCGACCTGCGTGGGAAGGCTGCGTTTCGCGTTCCCGATAAATTTCGCATGGTCACTGAAGATAAACTCGCAGAGTTCGCAGAAATTCTCAACGTGGCGCTCATCGGCGACGAAGTCGGCGTCGTGATACCGAACGACAAAAACGGCTGGCTTTGCCTCGTGCTCATGCCTAAGGAAGACCCGCTGAAAGGCTTCGACAAGAAGAACCTTGCGGAACCGGCCGTCCGCGATGCACTCATGCAGTGGCAGCGCGACTTCGCCGAAGCCCGACGCAACCGCGTCGGTAAGGGAACGCAATCGGCGAAAGTCGTCGGTTGGACGCATCCGCCGGTTTACGATGCCGAAAAGAAGCGATTGATCATGGGCGTGCGGATGGAACCCGAGAATGGCAACAGTCGCTCCGCCGTCGTCAGTTACCAGATTTACCAGTACGGCAACGACGAAGACATCGTTTGCCTAAACACGATGACGACGAGCGATAGCTGGGACAAAGCCGTACCCGAAGTGCAGAAACTTGCGGGCGAAATCACGTTTCTGAATCGCCCCACTGCGGAAGCGGCGGAATCGGCAAACATGATGTACTACGGCCAAATCGCGGGTGGTGGCATCGTCGGTGCGATCGTGGTGATGTTCCTGTTTCGCAAATTGTCCGCATCGAAGTCCTCGTCGTCGCCTCGCCCCAAACGCCGTACGCCATCGATGCGGTCCGGGAATTGATTCGTTTGGGTGGGGGCCGGGGATGCGCCTTGCGGCGACATCCCCGTTGCCCGTCCCAGCGGTTCACGTCTTCGCTAAATATCCTCGCCAGGAATCGAACCTAGCCTGCAACTTTCGTAGAGTTGCGTGCAACCAACACACCCCGAGGATGTCGCTCCACGCAACTATGGACATCGCGATCGGAGCAAGGTTCGCGGCTACTTTGCTTCGTGGTACATTGCGAAGCCGATCATCATCTCGTTCCAGGTTTGGGTGCCCCAACGGACTTTCGACGCCGGATCGGGGTTGAACGGGTTGCTCTTCGAGTTGTCGTAAATGGCCGTACATTCGATCCTCGACTTCGCGGCGATCGTGCGGGCTTCGCGGAATTCGTAGCTCGCCTGCCAGTTGAAATCGTATTTGGGCACGTTCAACAACACTTCGCGTTTGCCATCGGGTGTAATCAAATCGTAGCGGAACGATTTGCCGCGAAGGTGCATGTGTGGCGTAAGCGAGAGTAGCGTGACGGACTTGTCGAAGGTTTGCTCCGAAAGCACTTCGTGCTTCGCGACACCGGCGGGGATCACGAACTTCGGGTTGAAGATTGCGGTGCTGAAAAGCTCGTGTTTTGGCGGTTTCTTCGCGTAAATGATGCCGATCATCGATTGATCGACTCCCGCACGGCCGTTCGGCGTGTAATGCACCTCGAAAACCAGGCGGCTCCCCTTTGCAATGCGTCGCGCGTAACCGTCGGGGTTAATAATCGGCTGATCGCCGGGCACGAACGCGCCGAGCAAGTGCGTGCCGAACTGCCCGCCGGCGACATCGAAAATCGTACCACCCGGTGGGATGATGAAGCAGAGGATGTGGTGTACGACCGCACGGTAGCTGGGTCGCACTTCGATCGCTTGCACCCATTTCTCTTCTTCGAAAACATCGCCGACCATCACGTATTGGTACGGGAAGCCGAGGCCGAACATCGCGTTTGCGGGGATCGTGATCGGCTTGAGCATCTTCAACACCGCATCGGGTTCGCGGCCCAATCGCCAGCCGTCGATGTAACTCGGTTCCGCTGCGGCATCTTTGGCATCGCCTTCGGGACAGCCGTTGTCGATCCATCCGAGGATCGTCTTCTTTTCCGTGTCGCTCAACCGGCGGTCGTTCTTAAAGTGACCGCGTGCCGCATCGGCGTGCCACGGTGGCATCACGTCGTCCGCAACCACTTCACGCATCATGTCCGCCCAGCCGATCGTCTGCTTGTACGTCATCAGGCTGAACGGGGCCGCTTCGCCGGGGCGATGGCATTCCTGGCACTTCGCCTGAATGATCCGCGAAACGTGCTTCGTGTAGGTGTATGTCGCGTTATCGCTCGGCTTTTCGGCTTTGGGCCGCGTGAGTTTGCAACCCATCGCGGTCGTGTGCGAAACCTTCACGTCTTGCCCTTCGAGCACCGCTTCAATCGCGTTCGCCAACTCGCGGGTACTCTGTTTCGCCTTGTGGACACCGGGGCTGAATTGATCGTCGATTCGGCCAAAGTAGCGGACGGTGCGAGTGGCATCGAGGACGATCGCCGTCGGCACGCGCTCGACGCTGAGCTTATCTGCGATGGTCGTGCGGTCGTCCTTTAACACGGGGAACGGCAATTTCCATTCCTTTGCGGCCTTCGCAACATCTGCGGGTTCGTCGGCACTGTGGCTGTTGATGCCGACGAATACGACGCCATCGGGCGAGTAGCGTTTCGCCATGTCGATGATTCGCGTCGTGTACGCACTCGCCACGGGGCAGGTCGTACTGCTGAAGACGATAACCGTGGCCTTCGCATCGCGCGTATTTTCGACGAGCGACCACGGCTTCGATGTCAGCGGTTCTGGAAGCGTAAAATCGGCCACTCGCGTACCCACCGGGGCGACGGCATCTCCAGCCGAGAGTGGCAACATCGCGTAAACCATTGCCAGTAAACAGTATCCGAGTCGTCGCATGTGTCGATCTCCGTGATGGTGCCGCCCGCGTCTATTCTATTACCCATCCAATTACCGAATCGTTTCGCGAAAGCGTTTTTGTTTCCGAGTGAAACTTGAGAGGAAATCGAACTTCCGCGTTGACAAAATTACCGATCTTTGCAATAACTACAAAACCTTGGCCTCTTTTCGGTTCCGGCTCCACCAGCACAGATGCAAATCTGGGTTGGTGGAGTTTTTTCGTTTCCCGCGCTTCGCTAAGCAAAGCCTACGCGGCGCGGCGAAACGGAGAATTCGGGTAGCAACTTCTGATTGTTGTAGGCACATTCCATGTGCCGTTGAGACAGCTTGTGTCATACGACGATGTGAGCGGTTTTGGCTACATCCGAACGGCACACGGAGTGTGCCTGCTACAAAATCCAGCATTCGCGTGACAACAAAGAGTAAGTCAAAACGTACGTCGCGTTGTTACCTCGTTTTGAACCATGCCCAAAACTGCTACAGCGAGTTGGTCACACGGTTTGTTGGGCAAATGCACGACGCGAGCCAGACGATGTGCAGGCTGGTGTCTTGTTGCAGAACTTCGCTGAAATCTCGTATTCGCGGTTTTTTGTCGGATGAACAGGCGGCGGCGAGTTCGGAGGGATGGATGCGATCGCGAATGAGATCGCGGAGGATCGTCAGACGCAGTTGGGGCAGGCTCAACTCCTTGAGCTTGTAGACTTGCCGAATGTAACCGCGCAGGATGTCCGGACGAAACGAATCGCCTTCGTCGCGATAGTATCTCCCGAGTATCGTCGCTGCGAGGAGCACAATGTTTTTGCTCAAGTCTTTCGCGCGATCGAATCGGTCGAGATACGCAAATGGTTCTTGGGCAATCGGTGCGAGAACTTCAATCATTTCCCCACGGCTGACGAGATCGGGGTTGGCCCGAATCATCCCGATGAGCCGTATGAAGTCCGACATTCCCGCGCCTTGAAACACGGCGGCCTCGGTTCGCCAATACTCAGTTTC
>JANXNT010001334.1 GCA_025353985.1 Limnoglobus sp. | reverse complement strand
CGAGCCGAGCGCCCCGACGGGGCAGAGATCGACGACGTTGCCGGAGAGCTTGTTCTCTAGTGGGCGGCCAGGGAAGACGTCGATTTCTTCGTGATGCCCGCGACCCGCCACGTAGAGTTCGGCCGTGCCGGAAATCTCGCGGGTGAACCGCACGCACCGGGTACACATAATGCAGCGATCCGTGAACAGCGTGATCTTGCTCGAAATCTCCGGCTTGTTAGCGGGCTGATTCTTGACGTCGATCATCCGGCTTTCGGAGCGCCCGAACTGGAAACTGTAATCTTGCAGTTTGCACTCGCCCGCTTTGTCGCAAACGGGGCAATCGAGCGGGTGGTTCAACAACAAGCCTTCGAGTGTGTCCGCCTGCGATTTCTTCGCGCGGTCCCCCGGATTGTACGCGGCATCGTACGGCAACTTCGCCAGCTTCGGGTCGCGCTTCTCGTAATCCCCAGAGACGATCACCGTGCCATCTTTCACCGGCGTTTGGCAACCGGGGAACACTTTCGGCACCATCGTCACCTTGCCGTCTTTCAGATCGCCCATTTCGATGAGGCACATGCGGCACGATGCCACGACGGTCAGTGCCGGGTGGTAGCAATAGTGCGGCACGTGGACGCCCGCGAGTTCGGCGGCCTGCACGCAGTTTAACTTCTGGTTGCCGATCTCGACCGGCACGTCGTTCACATAAACCGTTGGCATATCTGAAAAATTCCGTTGTGGTCAGTTTTGAGCGAGCAGAGCCTTCACTTCGTCCTTCGTCGCCCGGCTCACATTCCCCGCCGTAATCACGATGCCGCCCGCTTTATCCGAATCGACCTCGTACGCCCACAAACCTTGTTTAGTAAGGATCGCAGGAAACAAGATCGCACCTTCGTCGATCAGCTTCAACAAGTTCTGCGCACCCGCCAAATCAGTGCGAATTTCTTCCTTGGTGGGCATCCGATTGTTATCGAGTTCGAACGAGAACATGAAGATCTTCAGTTGCTCGAAATCGTTCAGTGCCGCCACCCGTTTGCCGGCCCGCGCTGTGTTGATAATCACGCCATCGCCAGGGCGATAATTCGTGTTCCGGCTATCGACGGCTGGCTGCGTCGCAATCGGCACCGAGTTCTTCTGCTTGCATCCACAAGTGAGCGCGGTGGCCACGCAGATCGCAATCATCGCAACGATTCGCATGGCAGCCCTTCGTAAGAATCGAGCAGAAAAACATTAACCGCAGAGAAAGCGGAGGACACAAATCAGAATCTTACTCTGCGTTCTTTGCGCCCTCTGCGGTTAAAATTCTTAACTTCTAAAACTTCAACTAACGCGCCATCGCCATTTGCAATGGCTTCGCGTACTGGCTCTTCGAACCCGACTTGATCGCGGCTTCGAACTCCGAACGGAACTTACGGATGGTGGTCTTCACCGGCCAACCCGCTCCGTCCGCCAATCCGCAGATCGTCGTCCCTGGCATGATACCGATCCGGTCCGCGACATCGACCAGTACGTCGAGATCTTCGCGACGACCGAGGCCACGACGCAGCCGTTCGGTGATCTTCAACATCCAGCCCGTCCCCTCGCGGCACGGCGTACACTGCCCGCAACTTTCGTGGCT
>JANXNT010001331.1 GCA_025353985.1 Limnoglobus sp. | reverse complement strand
GAAACGCGGCACCCGCGAGGAAGCCGTGAGTTCGCTAATCGTAGCGCCCATCATCGCCGAAGCGCTCGGAGTCCCCGCACCCGCAATGGCCACAGAGAAAGCCCCCGAAGGGGTTTTGGTCGCGAAGTGACGCAATGCCGTTGGTGAGTGTATGGTTTGAAGTCTAGGCTTGTAATGCTGAGGACTCAGGAACGATTGACACGGGTCTACCGCTTGCAATCGAGTCGTTAGCCTGTTACAGTATGCATATTGAAATTGAATTTTGTCTGCTCCGAATGGAGGTGCCTCGATGAATGTAACGAAAACTTCGATCCCACTCCTGCCGTTTGTGCCAGCGGTTGCGGAGGGAAACGGCCCGAAGCAGTCCGACAGCCGCTCAGGGCGGCTCTGCCCAGAACGATGCCGTGGCCGGCCTGCGTCGCGCGTTCCTGCGTCGGGCTCACCAGACAGCCAACTTCCGCGATAAGCAGTTCCGAGAATTGGAAACGGCTTCTGACGAGGAGTAGCGAAGGCCAAATTTCCACCAGCTAGCCGCGCGCTTGGTGTGTTGCTGAGCAACCGCATCAATGCATCATCAGCCAGCGACTATGGGATAGCACCAACCGCGCTCAGTCGCTTTGGCTTGCAGTTTCTTACTTTTTGTGCGGCAGTCCTTATCTGTCAACCCGGTAAAATCGATCACAGCATGTTCAGCAAACGTTTCGGGGTCAGATCGTGCGTGAAGGTTCTCAGCCGCACATTCTGCGACGGAAACGGCCATCGTGCCTACCGATTGTTGCATCAGTTTCGTTGTAAAATGAAACCACGATTTCTCCGGGGAAATCAAGTCGCCATCGTAAACCGATAGTAACGATTCGTCTTTGGGTGTCGGGCGAAATGGTTGAGAAGTCACACGACCGTTCTGAACGAACGAAGGGTGTATCTGACGCAACAAGAGCGTATTTTCGGTCATGCACTCTCCGCACTAATACGGCGGATCTCTTGCGCGAGCCACTGCCAATCGTTGGGGTTTGTCAAATCGAGCATTCTCGTATCTTCCACATCGGTGTCCAGATTCAAAGTGTGCCAGTCGCCCGATTTCTTCGTGAGATCAATCTCCAGTGACGATGCCCACGGTTTATGCGACCACTCGGCCAAAACCCGTCCTTCTGGCGTCGGGTACAAGTGGGGCAATGGGGCTTCGTTTGAGTACATCTCATCGAATGAGTTCAGAAGCCAATCGAGTCCATCATGCGTCGGCGGTATGCCTTTGCCATCGAGCCAACCCAGCTTTAATTGCTTGAGTTCCTGGACGCGGAACGAAATATCGAGCGGATCGAGAATCGCCACTTCTGCTTTCCTAGAGAAGCCATGAGTTTGTGACGTGTTTGTCTCACGAGTCGAACCCGTAAGCAATGGCTCAGAATTCATCGAACTGCCCTCGTCAGAAACGCGAGATTCATTGATAATTTAATTCTACACTCAGGGCACCTGGTTTCATTGCCTCAATCTCAACGAATTGGAATTGTTCCGCAATTCTGACCTTTGTCGATTCCGACAGCCTGAATCTCAAGCGAAACGCCACTTGCACCGGGCCGGTGTTGCGCTTACAAATCTTGCATCTCTCCACACTTTGAGTTTCCCGAATGAACGCACTCCTCTTTGCACTAATACTGGCCATACCATCGGCGGATACGGCTACCGGGGTTCAGCCCCTCGGTAAGAGCGGCAAGCCGCTCAACCTCGACTTCGAAACGGGCACGCTCCAGGATTGGACCGCCACTGGCGAGGCATTCGCGGGCCAGCCGATTGCGGGCGATACGGTGGCAGCACGGCGTGCGGATAACAAGTCCGAGCATCATGGGAAGTTCTGGATCGGTAGCTACGAGATACTCGGCGACAAACCGCAAGGCACACTGACGAGTGTACCGTTCGCGGTCACGCATCCGTGGGGCAGTTTCCTGGTCGGTGGTGGTTCGCACGTAAAGGAAACCTACGTCGAAATTGTCGCCACCGAGACGAAGGAAACGATCTTCCGCGCGAGTGGCGACGACAGCGAGAACCTAAAACGGGTGGCGTTCGAGTTGACGAAATGGCACGGCAAAGAGATCCAAATCCGCATCGTCGACAATCACAGTGGCGGATGGGGGCATATTAATTTCGACGACTTTTGCTTCCACACGGAGAAGCCGAAAGTCGCTGAGCGGGTGGCACAAGCGGCGGTGCCCGACGATTACAAATACGCAGGGCAAAAGCCGGAAGACGCCGCGAAGAACATGACGGTGCCGAACGGTTTTTCGGTGTCGCTGTTTGCGGGCGAACCCGATCTGCACCAGCCGATTGCGTTCTGTTTCGACGATCGCGGGCGGTTGTGGGTGGTCGAAGCCTACACCTACCCGAAGCGGAACGCGGAGCCTGGCCCCGTGCTGAAGGATCGCAAGCTGGGCGATAAAATCCTGATCTTCGAGGATACCGACGGCGATGGTAAGTTCGACAAAAAGACCGTCTTCTTCGAAGGCTTGAACCTCGTATCGGGCATCGAATACGGCTTCGGCGGCGTCTGGGTCGGGGCCGCGCCGTACATGTTATTCATCCCCACCGATGCGAATGACAAAGCGGGCGAACCGAAAATTCTCCTCGATGGTTTCGGCTACGACGACACGCACGAAACCCTGAACAGTTTCATCTGGGGGCCGGACGGCTGGCTGTACGGTTGCCACGGGGTGTTCACGCATTCGAACGTCGGCAAGCCCGGCACGAAGAACGCGGAGCGCACGCCAATCAACGCGGGCATCTGGAGGTATCACCCGACGCGACACACGTTCGAAGTCTTCGCTCACGGCACCTCGAACCCGTGGGGTTTGGACTTCAACGCGCACGGCGATTTCTTCATCGAAGCCTGCGTGATTCCGCACCTTTGGCATATCGTGCAAGGCGGCCGCTACCAGCGCCAGGCGGGGCAGCACTTCAACCCGTACACCTACGACGACATCAAAACGATCGCGACACACCGGCACTGGCAGGGCGCGAATCAGTGGGCGGGGAACGCGATCAGCGGCAGTCTCGGTGGCGGTCACGCACACAGTGGGCTGTTGTGTTATCAGGGTGGAACGTGGCCGAAAGAGTATCATGGCAAGCTGTTCATGGGCAACATTCACGGGCACCGCATCAACGTTGATATCGTGAAACCGAACGGCAGCAGCTACGTCGGCGACCGCAATCCGGACTTCCTGTTCAGCCACGACAAGCATTGCATCATCGTCGGCATCCAGGCGGGGCCGGACGGCAACGTCTACTTCAGCGATTGGTCGGACAAGCAAGTCTGCCATCGCAACGAGCCAGAGATCTGGGACCGCACGAATGGCCGCATCTTCAAAATTAGCCACAAAGACGCGAAGCCCGTCGTCGGGCTGGATTTGCAAAAACAGAGTGACGAGGAGTTGGTGAAACTGCAACTCTCCGACAACGAGTGGATGGCCCGCCACGCACGGCGGATTCTGCAGGAGAGATCCCATCCACAACGGAGTGGCAATTTCGGACTGCACAATCTTTCGCCAAACTTGTGGGACAAAATCTTCAAAATTGCAACGGATGACGACGACGAAACGAGACGATTACGTGGGCTGTGGTTGCTTCATGTTACGACTGGATTTGTCAAGGAAGCGTTCGATAAGACACACGCCGATAAATCTGAGTTTGTGCGTGGTTGGTCGCTGCAATTATCGATGGAGCACGTGCTTCAAAATCACATCTATGGCGATGGCAGTAATGCCAATCCGAATGGTATGGCAGTGTACTACGGAAAAGTAAAATCGGAAAAATCAGCCTTCGTTCGCCGACAGATGGCATCCCTGATGCAGCGACTCGATAACAACCACGGGATTCCAGGGAAACTATTACCAGAACTGTTGTCGCACGCCGAAGACGCGAACGATCCCGTGTTGCCGTATCTCTACTGGTACGCACTCGAACCGCTCTGTGCGGAAGACCCGGTCACGGCGTTGAAACTGGCCGCCGATGGAATGATCCCAATGGTCTTTCAGTTTGCAGCACGGCGAGTCGGTTCGCTCGGTACGCCGATGGCCACGATTGCGCTCGTCAAAGGTCTGAACGAGGCCACATCTGCGGAGCATCAGCTCGTGTACTTGCGCGGTCTGCAAGAGTCGGTGAAGGGGAAACGAACCACCGTCGCCCCGAACGGCTGGAACGATGCGTACGCCAAGTTGAGCAAAACCGAGAGTGCCGATGTACGCCAGCTTTCGCAATCGCTGGCCGTGAAATTCGGCAACGCTGCGGCGATGAGCGATCTTCAAGACGTGATGTTCGAAGCAAAAAACGACGTCGCGAAACGGCAGGCCGCACTGGCGACATTACTCGAAGCGAAAGACCCGGCGTTGCCGATTTTCTTACGATTGATGCTCATCGACAAAGCGATGCGTACGTCGTGCATTCGGGCACTCGCAGCCGTGGAGGAGAACGAGCACACATCGACGATGTTGCTCGCGCTGTATCCCACATTTAGCCCGACCGACAAGCGCGACGCCGTCGCCACGCTGTCGAGCCGCGCGAGTTACGCGCTCGCGTTGCTGGCTTCCGTCGAAGACAAATCGATACCTGCATCGGACATACCCGCCGAGACGATTCGCCAACTTCGCAACATCGGTGACACCGCACTGTCCGCGAAGATCGCCGCCGTCTGGGGGACCGTTCGCGATACGCCTGCCGACCGCAAGAAGTTGATTGCCGACTGGGCTAAGAAACTCGCACCGGCCACGCTAGCCCGTGCGGACATGTCGCAAGGGCGCGCCATTTATGCAAAGGTCTGCGCGCAGTGTCACACGCTTTACGGCACCGGTGGCAAGGTCGGGCCAGAGATCACCGGCGCGAACCGGGCGGACCTGAACTACCTGCTCGAAAACATCTTCGACCCCTCTGCCGTCATTCCGAAGGAGTATGCCGCCACGAAACTTGAACTGCTCGATGGCCGCGTCATCACGGGGATTATCAAAGAAGAAACGAAGGCGACGCTGACCGTCGCCACCGCCACCGAGACGCTGACGCTCGCGGTGACCGACATCGAGAAACGCACGCCGTCGGCCGATTCGATGATGCCGAACGACCTCACGAAGACGCTGACCGATACCGAGTTGCAGGCACTGATTGCGTACTTGAAGCACAACCAACAGGTGCCAATCTTGGCAACGACGGAGAACATCAAAGACTTCTTCAACGGTAAGGATCTTACTGGTTGGGATGGCGATAAAGACGTCTGGAGCGTCGAGAATGGCGAGATCGTCGGCAAGACAAAAACGGGGCTGAAGCGCAACACGTTCCTGAAATCGCAATTCGACGTAGCCGATTTTCGCCTCAGTTTGAAGGTGAAATTGACGCCGAACAAAGAGAACAGCGGCGTGCAGTTTCGCAGTGTGCCGTTGCCCGATGGCGAAATGCGTGGGCCTCAAGCCGACATCGGCGCGGGCTGGTGGGGCAAACTTTACGAGGAAAGCGGCCGTGGCTTGTTAGCGAAAGTCGGCGGCGAAACGCTCGTCAAACCCGACGACTGGAACGACTACATGATCGAAGCCTTCCAAGGCACGGTACGCATTCGCATCAACGGCACGATCTGCACCGACTACCCGCAAGACGATTTGCTTGCGCGTCGTGGGCTGATCGCGTTCCAAGTGCATAGCGGTGGGCCGATGGAAGTGCGATTCAAAGAGATGAAACTCGAACTGCTAACGGCGAAGCCGAAGTAACTCTGGCTTGGCAAAGAGAATCGTTGACAGTTATGAGTTGAGCGTTTTTAGTTCAGAATCACCAACCACTATCAACTAATCACTCTGAACTACTTTGCAATGGGCATCGTTGGCAGATTTAGTTCGGCGTCACTAAGCCACCTTGTGCGGTGCGGTATTTGACTCTCGCTGTGTGCCACGCCATGACCTCGACGATGAGGTCGGCACGGGCGCGGTACCATTCGATTTCGGCGGGCAGTTTGTCGGCGAGTTTATCGCCTGCCTTCGTGACTTTGTCGCGGTAGCTTTCGGCTCGGCTCTTAGCGAGGGCGACGCGACGGGCGGCGGATTCCATTTGCAGCGCGGCCACGCGCACCTCGGTAGCTGCGAGTTTCTCGCGGTCGGCGATCGCCAAAAATAGTTGCTCGCGGCGGTGGCTCACTTCGACTTCGGCGGCCGCGCGTAGTGGTGCAAGCCGCCTTTGCAAAATACGCGGTA
>JANXNT010001302.1 GCA_025353985.1 Limnoglobus sp. | reverse complement strand
CGAAACTGACCACCATATGCTGTCCGCACGTGCATCGATATCCCTCGGTCGTCGTTATTGGGCAGCGGCTCTGCACCAAACGGGCGACCATATGACATACCACCATGGAGCCGATGGTCAACACTTCGTCGAACAACTCGTGGGCTACCGCGAACCGCTCTGCGGGTGCTGGTGGCGGAGATGGCGAGGCGGGGTAAGACTCGGCTAGCGCTGCGGGGATTCGTTCAACCGGCCACAACTCGACATCGACCCGTGCGGCACCGAGGAACTGCCGCATGTCGTCCACGTCCAAGGCGTACTCCACGCACTCGGCAATTGCGATGCGCAGAACCTCGCCATCGTAGCTGAGCGGCACGATCCGGTACAACTCGGCCATAGTGTATGGCACCAACTCGATTGCTGCTTGTCGCTGCGTATCCACGCCACATCCTCCGTTCACCCAACTGCTAATCCGATATCCTACCGACCGTTGGTTTCGCCTATCCACACGATTTCCCGAAGTCAATAAGCTTTAGACGATTTGACGTAAGTCGGAATTGTGCGGTGTGTACGGACGCACCCAAAAGTGTCTCGAAATGACATAGAAATGTCACTTTCAGTCAATCTTGGTGCCATATTGGTACCCATTCGGTCTATTTTTGGTCCGATTTGGTCGATGCTTGCGTCGAGTCGCAATTGAACAATCATTGACGCAAACCTCGACAGGATAACAGGATACCGCAAAATAACCTGAAACGGATCAGCGATTCGCGATCAAAAGTGGCATTTTGAGACGAAAACACACCCGAAAACACGATTTTTGAGCCTCCGCAATTCGGACTTACGTCGATTCGGAACGGCCCAAACGCTCTCATTTGGTTTTGCGAAAGCACGTGGTGAGGGACCAACTCGGCAAGTATAACAA
The DNA here is from genome assembly GCA_025353985.1 of Limnoglobus sp. Classification (GTDB taxonomy): domain Bacteria; phylum Planctomycetota; class Planctomycetia; order Gemmatales; family Gemmataceae; genus Limnoglobus. Next base: position 13,029 of record JANXNT010001302.1, on the reverse strand, counting down.
CCCATGAACTTGCGGCTACCGAAGATCGAGATACACCTCCATGATCGAAGTTCAGGGCCTGACGAAGCAGTTTTCCGAGCGGGGGAACGCGGCGGTCGATGACGTGTGGTTCACGGTGCAACCGGGCGAGGTGTTCGGGCTGTTGGGGCCGAACGGCGCGGGGAAAACGACGACGCTACGGATGCTGTGTACCGTGCTGAAACCGTCGGCGGGCGGCGCGACCATTGCCGGTTTCGACATGGTCAACGAACCCGGCAAAGTCCGCGAACGCATCGGCTTCCTGTCGGCGAACACCGGCGTGTACGATCGCATGACCGCGTTCGAGATGGTCGAATATTACGGCAAGCTCTACGGCATGAGCGGCGAAGCGCTGAGTCGCCGCATCGATACGCTCTTCGACACCTTCCAACTGAACGAGTTCCGCAACGTAGTCGGCGGCAAGATGAGCACCGGCATGAAGCAAAAAGTTTCGATTGCTCGCGCTCTTATCCACGATCCGCCGGTGTTGATTTTCGACGAGCCGACGAACGGCCTGGACGTGTTGGTCCAGCGTGCGGTGATCGAAAACATCGCGGCACTACGGAAGCAGGGGAAGACGATTCTGTTCTCGACGCACATTATGCGCGAAGTGGAAAAGCTCTGCGACCGCGTCGCGATCATGGCGAAAGGCCGCATCGCCGCCTGCGGCACACCCGACGAACTACGTGCTCAGTACGGCGAACCCGACCTCGAAGAAATCTTCTTCAGCCTCGTGAGTTGATCAATCGGCATTCGGGTCGATGCCGAGTTGACGCAGTTTCTCGGCCATTCGCTCGGCCCGTTTGCTCTCACTATCGGCCCGCTTGCTCTCACTTTCGGCACGTTTGCTTTCGCTTTCGGCACGTTTGCTCTCGCGTTCCGCACGGGTGCGTTCGTACTGTGCGAATTCGCGTTCGCTTTCGGCTCGTGTGCGTTCTTTCTCCGCACGCTCGTGCTCGGACTCGAGATCGTTCTCGGCGTCTTCGAGTTCACACAAAGCCACGTCGGGACTTTTCCACTCGCGACCGTCTGGGCCGAACACCGTCAGCAGACCGTCTTCCAACACGAAACGAAAGCCGACGCGCGGGCTGGCGAAGCCGTTGATCTCCGGAACGCGAACGAAGTTCTCGCCGCTTCGCAGCCACGCCTCCGCATCATTCGGATACTCTGGGTAGATGATGTAAAACTCTTCCGCGCCGTACAAAGCACAAAACTCTCGCTTGAGTTGCATCTCGGCATGCGTGTTCGATGGCGAATACACCTCGAATATCACTTGCGGAAAGACGTTGCCTTCTTCCCAGACGCGGTAGCTGCCGCGGTCCCCCTTCTCTGGGCCATAGGCGATGTACACATCCGGCGCGATGCGGATCAATGGATTCCCCCGAACGGGGTAAATGAGGTGATCTGCGGAGATCAGCACATAACGGTCGTGGCGTAAGAGCGCTTCCGCGTTCCATCTCAACAACGACATCCAACGGAACTGCAATGCGTTGTCTGCCATCGGCATCCCATCGCTCTCGGGGTAGAAAACGTCAGGAATTGTCCGTGTCGTCATCGTTGGTACTCCTTTCCCGAATATACCCAGAAAATACGTAGGCTGTATCGATAATCGCGATGGCTGCGGTGGTTATTTTCTCACATGACCATGCGGCGGCGGTTCGCCCGTGCGGCACTACAACTGGCACAAATACCCCGGACAATGAGCGTGTGCGCTTCCGCACGAAACTGATGTTGCGCCGCGATGTCGTTGAGTGCGGCTTCGATGCCCGGATGCTGGAACTCGATGATCGTATTGCAGCCTTCGCAAACGAGGTGTTCGTGCCACGGGTAGCCGTAGTCGTGGTCGAATAAGGTTTTGGGGCCGAGTTCGATTTTGCGAAGTAACCCCGCATCGACTAGCTTCGTGAGCGTGCGGTAAACCGTAGCGCGGCTGACGTTCCGCCCGGCTTTCCCGAGTTCTTCGATCAGTTGCTCGGCGTCGAAGTGCGAATGTTGCGCGAAAACGTGCTCAACGAGTTCCCGCTGTTGTTCGGTGAACCGCTGCGGTTTCGGTCGGCTCGCCAGATATTCGCGGAAGCGATCTTCCGGAGACTGCGAGACGGCAACGGCGGGAAGGGACACAACGAAACTCCTGAAGCGAAAATGCGTACGGCCGGGAACGTGAATCGTTCCCGGCCGTACGACGGATACCAGGCCCGACACCCGGTAGTATAGGAGGCCGGTCAATCCGCCGTCTCGCTCTGTTCGAGCATCCGCTCTTGTGCGAGTTGCCAGATTTCGTCGTTTGGGTACGTACCCGCAGCGATTTCCGCCCGGATACGCTCGACGAGGCCCCAACGGATGCCATCTGGCCCCGGTCGTTCATCGGCAGGGTTTGCCGGTACGATTGGGCGGTGATTCAGGCGGTCGGCGATGGCTGGGGGAATGTCGCTGGACCGATCCGCCGATTCCTTCGGCGAAAGGGTTCGCTTCACCCGCCAGTATTGCCAGTGTGTGTGGGCCGGTTCGCGCATGGAACGTTAGTCTCTGTTCCGTGACCGCAGAAACTGCGGTCGGAAGCGGTGCTGCGGGGCGGTCGGGCGACCCGCATGGTCATTTTGCGTACGTCGGTCGGCGAATGACGATCCTCATCGCTCACCGATTATACCGACGCGGCCGGGGTGCAGTTGTTCACTGCGTATCCCCTTCGTGTGGCATTCTACGCAGACTTATCGTCGCGCACGCACCGTTTGGCACAAGAAATATCTTCGGCTACTGACCTCGATTTTCTCTCAGGCCGTGCGGTTCACGGGTTCCTCGCATCGTGCGTCTGGCGCGGGCCACGACACGCAATACTTCGACGTCATTCTCCAAGTTGTCTCGTAACGACTCAAGCTGTGAGCCATCGGAGCGCAACTGCACCATTCATGGGGGGACACCTCGGACGGAGCGAGAGGTGGCGTGAATCCGTCCGCGCGAATTTTGTCGAACCGCGTGCAGATCGATGGCATCTGCACAACGTTCAACATAATGATCGCGGCCTGAGGTGTTATCAAAAGTTTGTCGCGATTCCCATTTGCAAGTCAAGATCGGACCGCAGGCACGTTACAGGCCGCAGGTTCGCACGCAACCCGAATCTCCGTCGTTTACTTCGTGCCACGCCACAGCCAACGCATTGAGTCGGGGAGGATCGCGCCGCCGTGCCGGCCGTTGTGGCCACCATCGCCGAACGCGAACTGATAATCGTAGTTCATGAACTTGAGTGCAGAGGCCATCGACACGTTCGCCTGCGGCCAGTGCCCGTGCAAGTTATCCAAATCGCCCGCGCCATCTTGCAGAAATACGCGGATCGGCTTGCGTTCGGTCTTGCGGATCATGCCCGGATAGACATCGCCGCCACGAATGTTCGTGAAGCTGCCAACGTGCGAAATCACCTTGCTGAATAAGTCCGGGCGCTCCCATGCGGCCGTGAAGGCACAGATGCCGCCGGAACTAATCCCGCAGAGCGCACGACCGGCCGCATCGGTGCGTAGTTTCAACGTCTTTCCCACCTCGGGAAGCATTTCTTTCTCGAGGAACGTCGCATATTGCGGTGAGGGCGTGTCGTACTCAAAGCTTCGGTTCGATCGCCCGCCTTGTTTCGGGTCGACGGCGGGAACGTTACCGGGGTTGATGAAAATGCCCACGGTGATGGGCATCTCGCCGGCGTGAATGAGGTTGTCCATCACAATCGTCGAGCGGTACTGCCCCTTAGGATTTTGGTAGCCTTCGCCATCCTGGAAGATCATGACGCACGCAGGCGGGCCATCGGCCTTGTACTGCGCGGGCACGTATACCCAGTAGTCGCGCACCGTACCGGGGAAGACTTCGCTCTTCCACGTCGCCTTCGTCACCGTGCCTTTCGGGACGCCCTCTTTCGGCGTCGCTTCGGGCGGGAGCGGGTACGTGTCAGCGGCCATAGCAGCGGTTGCGAAACGACAAACGAGCAGTGCGGCAATGAAGAGGCGGAACATTCGGGAACCTTTCGGAACAGCAATCGGCGGGAAAGTCCGCAAGCAGCGTAACACGACCGCGCGACGGGATCAACGGTTTCTTGTTAGCCCGACGCGCAAGCGACGGGCGACGGTTTTATTCGATTTCATTCATTTGGTTTCTCTGCCCCCTGGAGTTCTCGTCCATGACGACTCGCTTTCTCGACGATGCGATTGACATCGATTTCCTCATGGCGGATCTTTCCTCCGATCCGTGCGAACGGACCGACGAACTCGTGATGCCACCGGAGGTATTTGAGACGCGATTTCAGTCCGATACGCCCGTCGAGAACAGCTGGCCGCAACCGCGCCGTTTGGCGCAAGAAGACCCTACGCTGCGGATTCCTTATGAGGCGATCCCGTGGGATGCGCTTGCGAACGGTGCCATTCTCGAAGATATTATTGCCGTCGTGCCGATGGCGATTGTGGCGATTGGTAACGATGGCCACGTGCGGTTTTGGTCGGCGGCCGCTGAGACGCTGTTCGGCTGGACGTCCGAGGAAGTCGTCGGGAATTTACCGCCGTTCTTGCCCGCCGACATGCAGATGGAGCATCATCGTTTCCTCGCCGAAGCCCGCATTGGCACCCGCATTCGCGATATCGCCACGGTAAGGCGCACGAAGTCCAATCGGCGGATTCCCGTCATCGCATCGGCGAGCGCCGACGCTAGCGGCGCGATCGTGTTCGTATTCCGCACGATGGAAAATGAGCCGACCGCAACGGCGAACGAACGTGAAACGGCGCACGATACCGACGACCGTTCGCGAACCTACGAGACGCTCGGGCGGATGCTGGCGGGGGTGGTTCATGACTTCCACAACGTGCTGTCCGTGATCGGCGGAAATGCGGAACTGATCGCCGAGCAGGTGCCCGAATGCGAGCCGGTGCGGAGCCATGCGGAAGTGATTCGCGCGGCGGTTCGCTATGCGACGAACCTCAGCAAACGCTTGCTCGCGTTCACCGAACCGAGCCGCAGCGAACCCGCCGCTGTCGATATCAGCCACATCGTGGCGGGGCTGGAAGTCCTCGTTCAAGCGACCGTGGGTTCGTCGATCCGCTGTCAGTTTCACCTCGCGAACGAGCTACCACTGATCTGGGTCGAACCGTCGCGCGTCGAGCAGATCGCGATGAATCTCATTGCCGGTTCGCGTGATGCGATGACAGCGGGTGGTCAGCTCGAAATTCGCACGAACACGGTGACGATTCGTGCCGGGCGTCGCGGATGGCCCGAAGATCTGACCGCCGGTGCCTACGCCTGTTTGACGATTGCTGACACCGGTGCGAATACCGACGATCCTTCGATGGTGCAGATGTTCGAAACGGAAAATCGCGCCGAGTCTGCGCTCGCCACCGTACGCGAAATCGTGCGGCACTTTCGCGGCCACGTCGAAGTCGAATCGCAACCCGATGTTGGTACGATCACCCGCGTGTACTTTCCCGCGATTCCGACATCGGACGATCACACCGACCCGATGATCGAACTCCCCGTAGCCAGTTCCGGCGACACGATTTTACTCGCCACCACCGACACCGCCGCCCGCGAATCGGCGAAGGAATGCCTCGAAGCGATCGGCTACAACGTCGTGATTGCGGCATCACTGGACGACGCGCTACGCCTGCTCAAATCCGAACGCAGTGCCATCCATGCCGCCGTCGTCGATTGCGTCTTACCCGGCGGTGGCGGCCATCGCCTCATCGAGCGTATCCGTGGCATCGACAACAGCATCCGCTTCGTGATGATCTCAAAGTATCCACTCGATTCGAAGGAACTCCCCCGCGGCGTCGCCTGCGTGCAGAAGCCGTTCCCGGCCCACCATCTCCTCGCCGCCGTCTGGCAAGTATTACGCACATCCGTCAGTACGTAACGCATGGCACCGGAAATTCCCAGTCATTTCGGCGTCGTGGCCACCGGTTTCTCGACGATTAATCGGCGGACTTTGCGTTTGACGAACTCGTACGTTACGCCCGTTTGCTCGGCGAAATTCTTTAGCACTTTTTCCGGGTCGCAATCGCTAGCGGTGGTTTCGACCGTTGGGGGAACTCGTTTATACGAATTCACTCGGACGATCGCGTCACTCGTTTTCATATCCGATTCGTCGATCACCGGCAATTCAATGAAACGCGAAAGCGAACTGGCGATAATCTGAGATCCCCCGCCATTAATCGAACTGGTAAAGTTTGACCGCTTATTCACTGCGTAAAGATCGATCACTTTCACGTCCGCAGGCAGTGCCATTTTTCCGCTCAGACGAACGACTTTTCGTTCGTCGTTTGCATAAGTGAATTTCAGATCAATTTTGCACTTCGACTTCAACTGCTCTTGAAACGCCGGGACTAACTTTTCGAGAGGTGTATTTTCTCGAATGAGAACATCGCCGTAGTATTTCATCTCCTCGTTCACGCCATCGAGGACACTCAACCCGTAAATTTCCTGTTCGCCGAGTTGAAATACCACTCTTGCTAACGCATCGAGGCTCACCGAGCTGTCGATAATCGTTTGACCGATTTTAGGGCCTGTCATTCGACTGGAAACACTATGGAATGGCTTAATTTTCTTGCCATCCGTCGTCAGCAGGTGCCAGCCCTCAGTTGTATTTCTCGAACGGAATGGATGGAGTTCGTCCAGAAATTCCGAACGATCGTTCGGGTATGTCTCTCCAGGTATGAGCTTCAAAACTTCGCCGTCGGCGAGCGCGTAGATTTCTTTCGCACTCGGTTTTTTAACGACCTCCACTTTCGGAACCTGCAATTTCATAACCTGCGGTTTGGCCTTCTCTTCGCCCTGTGCGTGCCCGCCACCGGGTATCAGCACCGCGCCGCTGCCGAGCAACAGCATCATGCCCAGCACGATGGCGGCTCCGGTTTTCAGCTTGCTTAAAAACATCATCTTCATGACCTCAGTTACGAGTAGTGAGACACTTGCGCTCGGTTGGGAAATGGAAGCCAGTACGGCGACTTCTGCGAGTTCCACCGACACGGCGAGCGCGGAATTGGCAAGTAAGGATGCCACGCTGACGGCAGCGAAACCGCGTGCGGTTAGCCGTTTCTCCAACAGGCGATGCGCGGCTGCGAGCCGACTGGAAATGGTGCCTTCTGGGATGCCGAGCCGTTCGGAGACTTCCCGCCGACTCTTGCCTTCGAGTTCGCATAATACGACCGGCTCGCGGTATTTATCGGGTAACGCGGCCAGTTCTTCGTCCAGCATCTTTAACAGTTCGGAATCGTCGGCGGTCGACTCTGGTGGTATCGCTGCCGCCTCGCGTTTACGTCGTCGTGCAGCCATTTCGCGTGCCTTCAATGCGGTTCGATATGCCACGCCGTAGAGAAAATTGCCGATGCACTTGCGATCCGTGAACGCACTGGCCTTCCGCACGAGAACGACGAACGTCGCCTGAAACGCATCGTCCGCATCGGTGGCATTCCCGAGTACGCGGCGGCAAGTACCGAACACCATCGCCGCATGACGGCGCACGAGCACGCCGAATGCCGTCTCGTCGCCATCGCTCAGGAATCGCGAAAGCAACTCGCCGTCGCCGAGTGTGTCCGGTGCCAAGTGGGCCGCCACTTTGCGTATGCCATTTCGAAAAGCCGTCGTCATGTGATGTCTCGCGCCGAGTCCGATACCGATATGTTCCGCAAGGGGCGCAATTCGTCGCAACAATTTTGCAAAATGCAGAATTTTAACCGCAGAGGGCGCAAAGTCCGCAGAGTAGATCCTTGTGATTTCTTCTTCGCGTTCTCTGCGCCCTTTGCGGTTAATCTTTGTGTTTTTATTCGATTCGAACCAACCTCCTTACTTTTTCACTTTCCCCTTCGCCGGTGGCGATAGTAGCAGGTCGAAGAGTGGGTGTTGGCTGGAGAGCAGTAGCACGTCGCGGGTATCGCTTAGCATGGTTTGGTAGGCTTTGAGTTTTTGTAGGAACGTGTAGAACTCGGGGTCTTTGGCGTGGGCTTCGTTGCGGATGCGGTCGGCGTCGACGTCGGCTTGGCCTTCGATGACTTGCTTCTTTGCGCGGGCTTGGGCCTCGATGTTTCGCGCGTCTTTCTCGGCGGCACTCGCGATGTCGGCGGCCATCTTGCGGCCTTCGCTTTCGTAGTCGGCCACCTTCCTCGCGCGTTCGCTGCGGATGCGTTCCGCGATGCTCGCTCGCACCGCTTCGGGGTAGCTGAATCGGCGCACGCGCAAGTCGACGATCTCGATGCCGTAGTCGGTGCGAACGCGGTCGCGGTCGCTGAGGAGTTGCACGCGTAGCCGTTCGGTTCGCTCGTCGATTTTTGCTTCATCGGCCACGGCGATCAGGTCGTCGAGCGGCATCGTGCTGATGATCGCGGCGAGCCGTCCGTTGATGCGCGGCCCGAGAATCCGCTTCGCCTGCTCGGCCGTGCCGACGGTGCGAATGAACCGATCCGCGGCGGCGGCATCGGGGATTCGCCACGTCATGAAGGCATCGACGGCGAGCGTTTTATCGACCGTCTTCGTCGTCGCATCGCGCGTCAAAGACTCGACCGCCGGCAGGTCGAACGCCTGCATTCGCCCGTCGATTCGCAGTACCGCATCGACCGGCCACGGCCACTTTACGTGTAGCCCCGCATCGGTCCTGCCGTCTTGCGTTAGCACCGGTTCGCCGAACCGCGTCACGTAGGCGAACTCCGAATAGTCCACGGAATACAGTGCGGAACGCAACCACAACACGATGGCGATCGGCAACAATACCCGCAGTGCGAATCGTCTCATGGGTCTTTCTCCGGTGGGGTTTGCGGGCGTAACATCCACGCGGGCAACTTCTGCGAATCGGGGTCCATCAGTAACAAATGCCGTCGCCCCGGCAGGTTGGCGGCATCGAGGAAGATCTTGTCGCGACCCGCCAGTACCGCCGTCACCGCCTGCATCGTCAGCCGAAATTCGGTGAGCGTTTTGCGGTCGCTCAGCATCTGTGCGCGTCGCGCTTGTACGTCGGCAGTCACCGCCACGCGCTCTTGCCCTGCGGCGATGCGCGTCTCGATTTCCTTCGCGAATGCGGCCTCTTCCGTTTTGGATAATTCGGTGCGAGCGATGTGCCACGCGAAGAACGCATCGCGGTTCGCGCTCGCCTCGGCGACCTTCCGCACGCCCTCGGCCTCGGCTTGGCGTACGGTTCGCAATGCCTCATCGCCTGCGCGGCGTTTGGCCCGAGTCGCTTCGGCCTCGGCTTCGTTGACGAGCCGGTCCCGCTTCTGAATCGCCGACGCCACCGCGTGATACGACGCCACGACTTCTTGCGGCGGGTGCAGATCGTGCAACGTCAGGCCGTCGAGCGCGACGCCGAGCGACGATTGCGTCGTGTCCAATATTCTCCGATTGATTTTCAAAAGTGCCTGTTGCTCGAAGCGCGCCCGGTTCGCCGTGAGCAGATCGAGGAACGGTTGCCCCGCAGCGAGTTCGCGAAACACCGCCTCGGCACTGGAGCGAATGACGGCGTCCGGATCGCGCGTGCCAAACAGATACGTGCGCGGGTCCGACACCGTGTAGCGAACCGTCGCGAGAATCTCGACGAGGTTGCCATCGCCGGTAATCATCAGCGATTCATCGGTGATGCGTTGCGTCTCCTCGGCATGCGCACTCGCCCACGAAAGATCGCGATCCGTCACGCCCGGCAGCCCCGGTCGGCGCAGCTTCTGTTGCTCGACTTTCGCCATTTGCAATCGTTGTACTTGCTCGTCGCTGACGCGGCGGAAGCCGACTTCGACGAGGCGAATATCATCCGGTTTCAGCTTCGTCACCGCTTCGATCGGCCACGGCCAACGCACATTTAGCCCCGGTGCCAAGTCCGCACGCACCGCACCGAAACGCTGTACCACGCCGACTTCGTTCGCTTCGATCTGTGTCAACCCGGATGCTAACCACGCGACGAGTGCTAGCACGGCTGTGGTGCCGAGTATCGCCCGGAAATTATGGCTAATCGCGTGGAAGAGATCGTCGAGATGCACGGTGTTCAGCCAACGGTCGAAGTTGCGGTAACCATCGCGAACGCGGTGCGAAGTCTTGCGTTCGAAGGCGAGCAGTCGCATCGAGTTCAGTAACACCGCGAGCGAACCGAGTTGGTGGTAAAGCACGCCGACGAGCGGGGCTTTTTCGTAGGCATCGGGTGTGGTGGCGAACAGTGGCCAGAGGAACCCCGTGAGCAGCACGCCGACGAAGTTGACGCCGAAACCGAACCAGATAATGTTCTGGCGAATGATCGTAACCGTCTCGCGGGAGAGCCGCACCAGGAACGGCAGCGGGCGGAGTGGATCACCCATCATAATGATGTCGCCCGCCTCGATGGCGAGATCGGACCCGGTGCCACCGATGGCGATCCCGACCTTGGCACGAGCCAGCGCGGGGGCATCGTTGATGCCATCGCCGACGAACGCAAACGCGCCGTTCGCGATTCGCTCGGCCTTGCCTTCGGGCAAAAGTTCCGCATGCGTTTCCGTCAGTGGCAACCCCGCCGCGAGCGCGTTCGCCACCGCTTTGCGGTCCCCGGTGAGCAACACGAGCGACGTGAAACCGTTGTCGCGAAGCTCGCCCAGAACGCCTGCCGCTTCGGGGCGAATCGTGTCGCGGGCACCGATCGCGCCGAGGATCGCGCCGTCCTTTGCGATGAACAACGACGATTGCCCCGTGGCATCGAGCCGCGAAATCGCATCGAGCGCATCGGGTGAAATCGCGATGCCGCGATCTTCCAGCAGCCGTCGCGCTCCGACGAGTATCGCCGTGCCATCGAGCGTGGCCGAAACACCGGCACCGGGGTGTGCGGTGAAATTTTCAACTGTAGTCACAGCAATTCCACGCGACGAAGCGGCCGTGCGAATGACTTTAGCGAGCGGGTGTTCGCTCTGTTGCTCGGCACTCGCCGCGATGCGCAGCAGTTCCTCCGGCGATGTCCCCCATAACGGGATCACGTCGCCGAGTTCGAGTTTGCCTTCGGTGAGTGTGCCGGTTTTGTCAAACGCGAACGCGGTCACTTCGGCGAGTTTTTCGAGTGCCGCCCCGCTCTTGATGAGCACGCCGGTACCCGCGAGCCGCCCGAGTGCCGCGATGATCGCCGCCGGTGTCGCCAGCACCAACGCACACGGGCACGCCACAACGAGCACCGCGAGCGCCGGATATAACGCCACCCGCGATGTCGCACGGAACGGCCCCGTTTGGAACGCGACATTCACGATAAATGCTAGTAACGCCAGTGCAAATACGGCCGGCAAGAACCGGCGTGCCAGCCGGTCCGCGTAGCGTTCCAGCGGGGCTTTTTCTTTCAGTGCCGCCGCCGTCATCGCCATCGCGCGGCCAGCTATTGTCTGCGTTGCCACCTTCTTCGCGTCGATCGTCAACGCCCCGAACTGATTGATACTCCCCGCCAGCACCGCGTCCGTCGGCCCGACATCTCGCGGCAAACTTTCGCCGGTCATTGGCGAAGTATCGAGCGACGATTGCCCTTCGAGAACGACGCCATCGACTGGGATTTTACCGCCGGGCTTCACAACGACATGGTCGCCGATTTGCAGATCGACGGTAAACACCCGGACTTCCAGCCCGTCGCGCAGTACCCACGTGCGTTCGGGGAAAAGTTCGGCGAGGCTGCGGAGTGCCCGTTGCGTACGGTCGAACGTAAACGCTTCGAGGCACTCGCCGACGAGGCCGATGACCACGACCTCGGCAGCCACAAGCGGTTCGCCGATGAGGATCGCCGCAATGCACGCCACCGCGATGGCAATGTCCGCACCGACCTTGCCATCGAACACGCCTTCGAGCGAAGAGTAAAGCGAGCGGGCACCCCCAACGACGGCCGCAATCAGCGCGAACCGGAAGCCGTACAGTTCCCGCTTGGGCCACGTCGGAAGTTCCCAGCCGAGGCCGCCAATCCATCGCGCCAGCGACGGCCAAACGTCCGCCAGAAGCAGCGTAACAACGAGTGCGGTGAGTAGGTACAGCGACAGATTCGAGCGACGGTCGAACGGCGTAACGGCAGGGTCGAATTCGCGGTGCATAAGTGCGGCCGTGGCAAAGTGTGTCAGGTCGCGAATGCGCATTTGTTTACGGCGAAGCAACAGAAAAGGCAAACGGAACGAGCGTGCGGTGCTCCCTACAACCCGAGCGGGATTGCCAATATCCGAACGGCACACGGAGTGTGACTGCCGGACGAGGCCACGCAGCGGGCGTACTTGGTCGCCAAGTCCTGAAACACATCTTGAGCCGGTCTCGTCCGATCGGCCGAAACATCGGCCAAACCTTCGTGCAATCCGGCAAGGGTTTCGGATCGCGCGGTCTCTTGCTCGTTCGCCCGCTCGACGAGCGATTCCAGATAGGTCGTGACATCGGCATACCCTGCCTGAGATGCCTGGCGTTCGGCAAATACACTCGTGGTTTCGGACAAACTGACATTCATCGTTGGCATAGCGCGTTCCTCCTCAGGGCAGTGTATCGTCATCAGGTTTCACTCCGCCTTCGGCAGGTCGCGGTAGGGCTTGTTTTCGCGGTATTGTGCGAGCCGTTCTTCGTACTCGGGGCGTTCGTCGGGGGGGACCATTTCGATCACTTTGAGTTGCCACTTGATTGCGTCTTCGAAACGGCCGGCTTCGGCGTAGGCGGCGGCGAGCGTGTCGAGGAAGCCGGAGAAACCGTAGTCGGTGGCCTCGCAGGCGCGGTTCGCTTCGTTGATCGCTTTCGTGCCGTCGCGGAGTTCGTCGTTCGGGCAAGTAGCGTGTATCCACGCGAGATAATTGAGCGTGCTTTCGTCGTTAGGGTCGATCTCGTTCGACTTCAAATGGTCGGCGAGCGCGGCCGCATAGTCGGCGACGGCATAGTGTGCCGAGGCACGCAGGTTGTACGCGGCATCGAAGTTTTCGCGGAGCGTAATCGCTTGCGTCGTGTCTTCGAGCACGGCGGGCCAATTGGTCATGCGGCGGTGGGCAAGTGCCCGCGAGAAGTACGCCCGCGCGCTCTTCGGGTTGCGTTCGAGTGCCGTGTTGTAATCGAGGATCG
>JANXNT010001264.1 GCA_025353985.1 Limnoglobus sp. | reverse complement strand
GCCATGACCGTAAGCAACCAGGCCACGGGCCGAACGAGTGAACCCGCGGTGCGTTTCGGACGTGAACCTGCGCGCGCAACGATCGCTAAAGGAACGCCCAGAAGCACGCCGACCCACCATGTGGCGATGATCCCCCAACCGATCGCAAGCATCGTGGGGTTCTCTGTCGGGAACACTTTTGGGTGGCCGATCGTGAAATATTCGAGGCAGATACGCACGGTGATTTGATCGTGAGCAATGCCGTACGCGATTGCGGCGGCAACGCTCATGACGACGATTCGTAGTGACGGGAAGATAGTCGTTCCTTTCGGTCAAACGAGCCACTCGTCGACTTCCACCGAACAATACACACGGCAGTCACCGCTGACGTGCTTCACCGTTTCGAATGCCATTTGCTTCATGTAGAAGCACGACACGCGACCGGTAATGTGAATGGCATCATCGGATTCGATGGTGCTCAGTTGGCGCAATTCGGGTTGCGAACTCGTACTCAGAGCCGTCTGTGTTCGCGAACGAGGCATCGACAGTAAGGCAGTCATCGCGGTACTCCTTCCGGGCGAGGCGCTATCGACGAAAACTATCGAGAATGGTCGGGCGAAGGGCGTCTGGGGAATCCTTCCACCATTCAACAGGAGACAATCCGAGTCTCGCTTTTGAAGATCCTAACTGCCCAGGTCCACCACTTCAACCAAAATTCCGGAATTATTTGTTAAAGATTCGAAGAGTGTGTCTGTCGCGTTTGGCAAACACGAAATTTCGCTCGCCATGCCCACTCTGCTGGTCGGAACTGCCGCAAACCGCATATGATGAAAGTAACTACCCGCCGCGTCTAACTGCCAGCGTGAAAATGTCGTCAACTTCTGCAATCAACCCCAAAGGCCCCTCGGTTTCCGAAGCCGGGAAGGGGGCGACCGCATGGGCGGATACTTACCTCAACACGACCGTCGGGCAAAAAGTGCTCGTCGCCCTGACCGGCAGTGGTCTGGTCGGCTTCGTGTTGTTCCACATGATCGGGAACCTGAAGTTGTTCAGCGGCCCCGAGAGCATTAACGCCTACGCGAACTTCCTCAAACACGATCTCGGCGCGCTGATCTGGATCGCACGTGCTGGATTACTCGGCATCTTCGCGTTGCACCTGACACTCGCCTTGCGGTTAAAGTATCAGACGAATGCTGCTCGCCCGATCGGGTACTATTACCAGCGATCCGCACAGGCGAACCCGGCATCGAAAACGATGCTGCAAACCGGACTCGTGATCGGCGCGTTCGTGATTTTCCACCTGGCACATTACACGTTCGCGCTCGTTCACGATGTCACCGCACTCGATGGCTCGACAGTGAATTACCTGACATTACGGGACGCGAAGGGCCATCACGACGTTTACACGATGTTGATCGCCGGGTTTAGCACGTGGTGGATCAGTGCGATTTACCTCATCGCAAACGTGCTGTTGTTCGTGCATCTTAGCCACGGCATTCCGAGTGTGTTCCAGACGCTGGGTCTGGTGAATCGCCGGTTTACGCAAGTGGTCAAGATGATCGGTTACGGCATCGCCGGAACCGTGCTCATCGGGAATCTCGCCATCGTTCTTGCGATCTGGACGGGCGCGGTAAAGTAGCGCCGTATGCCGTCATATTGGGAAATTTGCTCCAACCGGAAACTATCGTCATGCTCGCACTCGATTCCAAAATCCCGTCCGGTCCGGTGCCGGAAAAGTGGACGAACTTCAAGAAGAAGATGAGCCTCATCAACCCCGCGAACAAGCGGAAGTACACCGTGCTGGTGGTCGGCACCGGCTTGGCTGGCGCGAGCGCGTCGGCGACGCTTGCCGAACTCGGCTACAACGTCCAGACATTTTGCTTCCAGGATTCGCCGCGCCGAGCGCACAGTATCGCGGCACAGGGTGGCATCAATGCCGCGAAAAACTACCGCAACGACGGCGACAGCGTCTGGCGGCTCTTCTACGACACGATTAAGGGTGGCGACTTCCGCGCACGCGAATCCAACGTCCACCGCCTCGCCGAAGTGTCGGTGAACATCATCGATCAGTGCGTGGCA
>JANXNT010000356.1 GCA_025353985.1 Limnoglobus sp. | reverse complement strand
CGCACTTTTGGGTCATTTGCGCGCACTTTTGGGTACGTCCGTGCACGACGCACAATTCTGACTTACGTCAAATCGTCTAAAACTTATTGACTTCGGGAATTCGTATGGGCGCGCGAATTTTCAGCGATTTCATGGTGTGCGATTCATTCGCAGTTTTTCTTGCTGGCGGCTTGCCTGGGAATCGTTTATAGTTATTCAGGTTGTTCTGCCTGCGCGCCGCATCCTTGTGAAAATGTTACCCACCCCGCTTGTTCTGCCTATTCAGCACGAATTGCCCAGGGTATTGATAACGATTGTTCACTCGTGTAGGCGACGTCTCGTACCGTCGCTTCATCCGCTTCGGTGTCGTCCTCGGTGATCTCCCCCAGCACCGCAGGAAAGAGGGTACGCATACACCACGGGGCATTTGAGACGCCGACGCGAGTGCCGAATATGGATGTCACCTCTGCTAACGTGGGAATGTCGCGCGATCAGTTTCTCTCGAACCTCGTCCATAGCCGGCTGTTGTCGGATGCCGAGGTCGATCAGTTGACGCTTGCGCACCCCGATGCGGACGTGATCGACTTGGCCAGCCTGTTAACCAAAGCAGGAACGCTCAACGATTATCAAATCGAAGCGCTGCATCAGGGGCGTCAGGCTGAGTTGCGGATCGGCAATTACGACATCCTCGATAAGCTCGGTGCGGGCGGTATGGGTACGGTGTTCAAGGCACGCCATCGCCGGATGAAACGCATCGTCGCGTTGAAAGTGCTCGCCAAAAATTTGTGTACGGACAACTCGTTCATCCAACGGTTCCAACGCGAAGTCGAGACGATCGCGCGGCTCAGCCATCCGAACATCGTGATGGCTTACGATGCTGATGAAGACGAGAGCGGTCACTTCCTCGTGATGGAGTTGGTTAACGGTCGCGACCTGACATCCCTCGTGGAGAAATCGCACCCGATCCCCGTCTGGCAGGCAGTCGATGCGATTCTCCAGGCGGCGCGCGGCCTCGGCTACGCACACGCGCAGGGTATCATCCACCGCGACATTAAACCTGCAAACTTGCTTCGCGAAAATAGCGGCATCATCAAAGTGACCGACCTCGGTTTGGCAAGATTGAGCGGCGCGAGTGCGGAAGGCAGCGGCCTCACGCAGGCGGGGGGCGTGCTCGGGACGGTCGATTACATGTCGCCCGAACAGGCCGTCGATTCGACGACAATCGATCACCGTGCGGACATCTATAGCCTCGGCGCGACACTGTATTACCTGCTCGTCGGGCAACCGCCGTACACGGGTAAGACGATCATGGCGATCTTGCTGAAACACCGCGAAGGCATCGTGCCGCTCATCGGTGAAGTGCGGCCAGATGTGCCAGCGGTGATCGATGCCATTTACGCCAAGATGATGGCCAAGTCGGTGACCGAGCGGTATCAGTCGATGGGCGAAGTCGTGAGCGCACTGGAGGCGATTCTGCCACAATTGGGTGGCGCTCCTGTTGTCGCCAACAACAGTGTGCCGTCGCTGAGTGGGGTGCTCGCATCGGGTTCGTCGGTGGCGGTGAATGGCCCGACATCGCCAACAACGGTGGCACATCCCGTTTCGCTTTCGGTCGTGGTGGTCGAACCATCTCGCGTGCAATCGGGCATCATTCGCAAATACCTCGACGCCCAAGATATTATCACGGCCGCAGTGGTGGCCACGGGCAAAGATGCGATCGAAGCCGCACTGGCGAACAAACCCGATGCCATCGTCAGCGCGATGCATTTGGCAGACATGACAGGCATCGAACTCGCGACGCAACTCCGCACGCAAGTGAAAGAACACCCACCCGGATTCGTGCTGATTTCCTCGACCGATAGCGATGCCGCCAACAACACAGCGTTGAGCCAGATGCACCGCGTAATACTGCTTTACAAGCCATTTACACCGGAACAACTCGTTCAGGCATTGAACGTCGTCACGGGGAAATCGATCGTCGTGAAGGCGAGCGGATCGGCAACGGGAATGTCGATCGTGCGACCATCGGGTGGCTCGAGTTTGCTGTTGCCGCCGAAGCGCGACCGCAGCACGCTTCGCGTACTGATCGTCGATGATATGCCGTCGGCACGTAGCCACGAACGCGCAGTGTTACAGTCGCTAGGGTTCTTGCATTTCGTCGAAGAACCCGATGGCACGCAGGCCATCGCCGCCGTCTCGCGCGAGTCGTTCGATTTGATCGTCACCGATTACAACATGCCAAACATGGACGGCCTCGGCCTCGTGCGCTTCCTGAAACAGTATCCGCCAACGGCCGCCATCCCCGTCGTCATGGTGACCTCCGAAAACGATCCCGCGATGCTCGACCCCGTACGCAAGTTAGGCGTCGTAACGATCTTCGCAAAAGCGTTCCCCAGCGATGCCGTGAAACGGGTGATGGATCAAATATTCGGGGGATGAGACTTCATTGGGTGAACTCAAACCCAGAACGATTATTTCGCTTGTATTTCGAGTTTTTCGCGTCAGATATGTAGCCCTCTCGCTCCGCGAGAGGATAGCAACAATCAGGCTCTATGCGATGGGGAGTGATTCTTCCGGCTTCGCTATCCTCTCGCGGAGCGAGAGGGCTACTTCAGAAGTCTAACGACTTCCGCTACGAGTACAGGGAAATCCTTCACGGCGTTGCCTGTTGGGGTAAATGCATAAGCAATCCTTGCCCCAACGGGGTTGCATCTGATAGCCCAGGGTTAGACGTTTCGTCGTACCCCTGGGTATTGCTGGATTTGCGAGTTCCGTCATGAATGAAGTCATCCGTGAGTTTCTGCTCGAGACGCACGAGAACCTTGCGCAACTCGATAGCGATCTCATCACGCTCGAAGATGATCCGACCGAACGCGAGACGTTGGCTCGTGTGTTTCGCACGCTGCACAGTATCAAAGGCACCGCCGGTTTCGTCGGCTTGGTAAAACTGGAAAGCGTCGCCCACGCTGCGGAGAGTCTTCTGAGCCGCCTTCGCGCTGGCGATTTTCGCTTCAACCGCGCGATTGCCACCGCGATGCTCGGCGTCGTCGATGCGATTCGCCAAATCCTCGGAAGCATCGAATCCAGTAGCGACGAAGGCACCAGCGACTACCACACGCTGATCGCGAAACTCGAACGCTACCGCACCACGGGCGGCATCGAAGATGTCGAACCTTCCAGTCCGGTTTCGAATCAATCGACCTTTCGCGCCGCTCCCAAATCGAATCTCAGCACGATCTCCTCGCCACCTATCGCAACGAACTTGTCGACGATTGGCACGCCCTCGCAATTCTCCGGTAAGCCGACGAACGTCACCGTCGAACTCAACACAAACGAAGAAGCCCCGCTGACGGAAGTCGCTGAACCGCGCACTTCGACCGTCGCCGACAGTACGATTCGCGTCGATGTTGGGTTGCTCGATAAGCTCATGAATCTCGTCGGTGAGATGGTCATCGCACGCAACCAAGTCATGCAGTACAGCAGCACTTTCGAAGACAATGCGTTCGTCGGTACCGTGCAGCGATTGAACCTGTTGACGACCGAGTTGCAAGTCAACGTGATGAAGACGCGGATGCAACCGATCGGCAATGTGTGGAGTAAATTTCCGCGTGTCGTTCGCGATATGGCCATCGTTTGCGGCAAAAAAGTCCGTTACGAAATGGAAGGCCAAGAGACCGAACTCGACAAAACCATCATCGAAGCGATCCGCGACCCGCTCACGCACATGGTTCGAAACGCCGTCGATCATGGCATCGAAAAACCAGACGTTCGCGCGCGACACGGCAAGCCACCCGAGGGGAAGTTGCACCTACACGCCTTCCACGAAGGCGGCAAAGTCATCATCGAAATTAGCGACGACGGCGGCGGGATTGACCCGCAACGGGTGCGAAGTAAAGCGATTGCCTCGAAGCTCATCACGGTCGAAGAATCGTCGCGCATGACCGACCGTGAACTCATCAACCTCGTGTTCCTGCCGGGATTTTCCACGACCGACAAAGTGACGAATTTATCGGGCCGAGGCGTCGGCATGGACGTCGTTCGTACGAACATCGAAAAGATCGGTGGCACGGTCGAAATCGATAGCCGCCTCGGCCACGGCACGCAGGTCAAACTGAAAATCCCGCTGACGCTCGCGATCATCCCCGCATTGACGATCACCAGCGGCGGCGACCGGTACGCGATACCGCAAGTGAATCTCCTCGAACTGCTTCGACTCGAAGGCGAACAGATCGCGAGCCGTATCGAACAGATCCACGGTTTCCCCGTATATCGCTTGCGGGGGAACCTTTTGCCCTTGGTGTATTTGAACGAGCAACTCCGCATCGACGCCCCCAAACACGCGCCGGGCGAAGTCAACATCGTCGTGCTCCAGGCCGACGAACGCCAGTTCGGGTTGGTCGTCGATGCGATCCATGACACCGAAGAAATCGTAGTGAAACCGCTCCAGAAACACCTCAAAGGTATCGATGTGTTTGCCGGCGCGACCATCATGGGCGATGGCCGCGTCGCGCTCATTCTCGATATTGTCGGCATCGCGCAACGTTCGAATGTCGTATCGGCTACGCGGGGGCGGGCGCTCGCCGACAAAGCCACGGTGGCCGTGAGCGATGCCGTCGCCGAATTGCATTCGCTGCTCATTTGCACGATCGAAGGCGGCGGGCGAATCGCGATTCCGCTCGCGATGGTCGCCCGGCTCGAAGAATTCCCCGTCTATCTCGTCGAACGCGCCGGGTCGCGCCGGGTCGTGCAATATCGCGGTGCGATCCTGCACTTGCTCGATGTCGGCCGCGAGTTGCTAAAGTTGCAACGCAAGACCGATGGCACAATGCGACGACGACGCAAACCAGCGGCTGACACACCGATGTCATTCGAGACGGGCGAAGTCCCGACGACGCACGTCGTGGTCTATGCCGGGGCGAGTGGCCAAGTCGGGTTGGTCGTGGAAAGTATCTTGGACATCGTCGAGGACGAAGTGGCGATTCAGTCGCAGGCAAATCGGTTCGGCGTGTTGTTCACCGCCGTCGTTCACGGTCGCGTAACCGAGTTTCTCGACGTCGAGCAACTGATACAAAGCTCGCAACTGACATCGGGCAGTCACCAAGCCAAGGAGCTGGCATGAGCGCACAACGGCAACTTTGTACGTTCGCGCTCGCCGATCAATATTTCGGCCTCGATGTGCTGCACGTGCAAGAAATTATTCGTTTCCAAGACATGACGCGCGTGCCGCTAGCACATCGCGACGTGAGCGGGCTGATTAACTTGCGCGGACAGATCGTCACCGCGATCGATCTGCGTCGCCGCCTCGAACTTCCCGACCGGCTGCCAGGCGAGCAACCGGTGAACATCGTCGTCCAGACCGACGACGGCGCAGTGAGTTTGCTCGTCGACGAAATCGGCGACGTACTGCAACTGGACGAAACGGGATTCGAACGCCCGCCCGACACACTCCGCGGCATCGCCAGAGACATGATTTCCGGCGCGTACAAACTCGAACAACGCCTCTTGCTCGTTCTGGATTTGGATCTGCTACTGGGCAATATCGCCCTCCCGAACTGAGCCGATTCGATACTTCTAGGAGATTCATCCATGCAGCATTTGCGCCTACGTACAAAGCTCGGATTCATCGTTGGCATACTCATCTTCACGGCGTTGCTCATCGCCGTCGTTGGCATTACTCAACTGAAATCGCTCAACGCAAAAGTGCAGAGCCTCGTCGATGTCACGGTGAAAGAACTCAACGTGACGAATCAAATCGAAGTCGAATTGCACCGCGCAATACGCGCTCAAAAGAACTGCATCATCTCGGTTAACGACGACGAATCGAAACGATTCGCCAACCAATCGCGGAAACACGAAGAAGCCGCGAATCAGTCGCGCATCGAACTCGCCAAGCTCATCGAATTGCACGGCACCGCCGAAGAAAAAGAGGCACTAAACGAGTTCGATCGAAGTTGGGTGGAATTTCAAAAGATCGAAAAAGACGCGCTCGCGTTGGCAGAAAAGAACAGCAACGTCAAGGCCAGCAACTTGTTGAACGGCATCGTGTTGGAAAAACTCAACGCATTAGAATCGCTGTTGTCACCACTGCCTGCGTCGATGGAAGCCGAGCAAACTTTGAAGCCCGACCCCGTACGCGCCGCATCGATCCCTAAGAAGAATCGCCTGATTTCCGAGGCACTTTTGCAGTTACACACGCTGTATCGCGTGCTGAATCAGCACAACAATGCGAACACCGAACTCGAAAAGAACCCGTTCGACACACAGTGGAAATCGCTCGAACGAGGCATCGACGAAAAGCTGATCTCGCTCAAAACGATCTCCGATAGCAAGGATAAAGAGAGCGAGACGATCGCCCGCGTGACCACCGCATACGGCGAATTCAAGGACATGGCGGCCCAAGCTCTCAAGCTCTCCCGTGAGAATACGGTCAATCTTTCGACGACCCTTTCGATGGGCACGCTTCGCGAATTAGTCGATAGTTGCGACATCGCGTTGATACACCTGAAGACGAGTTTGGACAAACGACTGGAGGCGGACAAGCAAGCGAGTAGCAGTTCGTATTCGACTTCGATTCTCGTCACGGTCGCCGTAGCGGGTGTGGGGATCGCGCTCAGTTTGGCACTTTCGACGATCATCTTGCGGTCGATCACCGGCCCGCTCGCACAGACGATTCTGTACTCGAAGGCGATCGCTAATGGCGACCTGCGACAGCGATTGAAATTACAGCGCCGCGACGAAGTCGGCG
>JANXNT010001228.1 GCA_025353985.1 Limnoglobus sp. | reverse complement strand
GGCAGCCTTAAGGGGCTGACGAGCCTCAAAAAGCTGGATATCTCCTGCCTTTTCAACGATGTGCCACAGGCGTTTCAGGTACTGAGCGAGTGCCCGAAACTCACAGATATGGTCATCGAGCAAGCCACGATCGACGACGCTTCGGCGAAGGCGATCGGCGAAATGACGGCACTGAAATCCTGCCACATCCACAACGTCAAGATCACCGACGCCGGCATGAAGGCGATGTGCCGTTGGCCCACGATTCGCTCGCTGTACCTCGCGGAGTGCTCCGTGGCCGGCGGGAATTCGAAGCCGATCACAACCGGCTTCGAAGCATTGGGAAATCTCGGCACACTGGACACGCTGACGCTGCAAAACTTCGAACACGTTCCCAAATTGGGGTGGAAGTGCCTTCAAAAGCTGACGAAACTGAAATCGCTACATCTGTTATCAACGCTGCCGTTCGATCTGATGGAGGCGATTGGGCCGATTCCATCGTTGAGGGAATTGACGTTCAGAAACTGTCAATCGCTCGGCGCGGCAGGTATGGCAATCGTGCAGGAGTTGCCGCAGTTGACGAAACTGAGCATCTCGGCGTTTCGCTACAAGCCGTACTACATTCCGCTCGGCGAAATCGCCGCGATGCGACGTTTGAAGCACCTCGTACTTCGAGAATTTCATTTGATGACGGATGCGCAACTCGGTCAACTCGCCGGTCTCAAGAAACTCGAAACACTGCAACTTTACGAAGCAGAAAAAATCGGTGATCGCGGCATCTTGCAACTCGCTGGCCTGAAGAGTTTGCGATCGCTGATGCTGGAAAAGATGCCGAAACTCACGGAGGAAAGCGTCACCGCTTTCGCCTCGTTTCCCAACCTCGAATCGCTGTACCTACGCGCCAACACCAAGATCACCGCCGCTGGCTACGAGAGCTTGGCCAAGATTCGCAATCTGACGACGCTACACCTGGGAAACGCCCGCAACCTGACCGGCGATAGCCTGGTGAAACTAGCCGGGCAATTGCCGCTGACGCAATTGTGGATCCACGGTTGCCCGAACCTGAACGAAGTCTATTGGCTGAAATTGACAAAACACCCCACGCTGAAGCGAGTCGGCTTCTACGAATGCAAGGAACTCGGAGCCGATGACTTCGACCGGATGAAAGCCGCGCGACCCGACTGGGGCCAACCGAGCAACGATCCCTTCCAGTGAGCAGGTTCCAAACGCCAACACTTCATCTCGGAATTTACGTGTCAGCCGTACCCTTAATTGCGAATAATTCTACCCTACCGAGTATATCTTCTTACACTCTTGCAATGATCGAAAGATCAAGGTACACTCTTTTTGCTACTGTGATGTTTCCTTCCTCCCTCTTCTCTCGGGACACTTATGATCCTCTCCATTCGGGGTCGCGCTCGTCGCGGCTTCACGCTCATCGAGCTTTTGGTCGTGATCGCGATTATCGCGATCCTTATCGGGTTGCTTTTACCTGCCGTGCAGAAAGTCCGCGAAGCCGCCGCACGCGCGAAGTGTACGAACAACTTGAAGCAACTCGGACTCGCAATGCACGCTTTCCACGACGTGCAAGTGAAGTTTCCCGCCAATCAGCAGCAGATCGGCGTCAACGTCTGGGAATCGCTCAGCGCCAGCTACTTCATTCTCCCGTATATCGAGCAGAATAACCTCTTCGGGCAGTTCGTGATTCCCACGAACGCACCACCTCCAGGGCAAGCGATTGCCGGCGCGGGCAACGCCGCGAACTGGTCGACGAATTACGGCTTACTCAACACGAAACTTTCGGTATTTCAGTGTCCATCGGCCCAAGCTGGCCCGCAACGCGGTTCGCACCCACAAGGCTGGGATGGCCCCGGCTCCAACTACGGTTGGAGCACCGGTAGCCGCATCGAAGCGATCTGGTACGGCAAGAACGGCAACGGCATGATTTCGCAGTCCGAACAGCGGAAAATGGCACAAGTGACCGACGGCCTTTCGAACACGATCCTCGCCTCGGAAATGCTCTCCGGCTCCGGGCGTACGGGCGGTTCGGGCCTGTATCCGTTCGACATTTTCTACGCGGGTGATGGTGCGTTCACGGCAGTAGCCAATCGCGATTTCCCATCGCAATCGGAGATGGATGCGATTGGCACGGCCGCGAAGAACAGCCCCGTCGGTTATAAGTCGAATAACGGCACGATGTGGGGCTGGTACGCAGCGGCACATTCGTCGCTGACGACGTCCGCACCACCGAACTGGCAATGGCCGAGCGCAGGTGGCGACTGCTGCCCTGGCGGTTCGCACGACTGGACGTATGCCGTGCTGCCACCGCGCAGCCTGCACACGGGCGGCGTCAACGCAC
>JANXNT010001182.1 GCA_025353985.1 Limnoglobus sp. | reverse complement strand
GCGCTAGCAAGGGGCTTCCGCGTGAGGTGAACGTCCTGCCCTTGCTTGCGCAGCGGGCTGGCACGATAGAAGAATCGCATCATCGAAAATGCACATCGCCCACGACGCAGGAAGAATAACGGAAGTCACCTGAGCCACCTCCCCCGCTCGCCTCGCGCCGGAATTGGCGTGAACCCTCGTCTCATTCCAGCCCGCAGCGCGAGAGCGCAAGAAAGGGAACCTCACGTGAAAATCACATCGCGAACCGATCGCCGTGCCCGCTTCGCTTCGAAGACTACGCGCCGCGGCTAAACGGGGACGGACTTTTTCATTCGATTTGACTTCGTTTGTGCGAGCGGTTAAACAGCATTAATATAACTGGAATACTGCCCTTCTGTCGGGCTGTCCATTCTTGATTCGGCGACACCTATCGTTGGTTAACTATCATGCCGATTATGCTGAATGCTGTACTTCGCGAAGCCAGCTTGCCCCTGGGTGATGTTCGCCTCGTTCGGCATAAGGACAAGCGGGCCACAAAGGGTCGCAATCCATACGAACTCTGGCGGGACAACCGTTCCCAGTTCGAGTCGTATCAGTCGAGCCAGAGAATCGAGAACCGGAAGAAATTATCTGCCACGTACTGGGCTGAGTTTATCGTCAACCACAACGACGAGAATATGTTTGGCGGAATCTACCGAGTCAAGTACCGCGGTTTGTTGGAGAAGGATACGCCCATGCCTCACATCTCGGGCGGCATCGAAATGGCAGGCAGTTGCGATGTTTACGATCTCGCCTTGAACGACGCGATGAGTGACCTGATCGGCAAGTTGTTCATCGACTGGGGGGCGGGCGCTCTGGCCTTCATCCAGTATGCCGAGCGGAACGACAAACAAATCACGGAACTGCGAGCCGCCTTTCAGGAAGAGTCGTTCCCTGGGTTTCTTAACTTCATCCAGCCGCTGTCGAAGTTGGACAAGATGCCAAAGAGTTGGGAAACGGCCCTGAGTTCATCAGGGGGAGTTTACCTGCTAACTTGCCCGAAAACAAAGGAGCAGTATGTCGGCTCGGCGACCGGCGTTGAGGGCTTCTGGGGGCGGTGGCTGAACTATGTCCAAGCGGGGCACGGGGGCAACCTGGGTCTCAAGAGCCGTGACCCGAGCGACTATCAGGTTTCGATCTTGGAGGTCGCCGGCACGTCAGCCACCCCCGACGACATTTTGGCGATGGAAGGCCGCTGGCAGTCTAAGTTGCAAAGCTTGGCAATGGGACTGAACAGGAACTGGGCCGGCGCGGGATAAGCGAAATGGCCCAAACACCCGAGCGCCCACACAATTTCCCGAAGTCAATAAGTTTTCGTTGAAATGACGTAAGTCAGAATTCGTGTCGTGCACGGACGTACCCAAAAGTGCGCGCAAATGACATAGAAGTGCGCGCAAATGACACAGAAAAGGCGCGCACGGTCGATTTTCGGTCGCATTCGGTCGATTTTTGGTCGGTAATTCCAGCGAGCGTCTCAACAAGGGCATTCGTCGTAACCCACTACCTGGGTTCACGATACGGCAAAATACCGCGAAACGCAATCGCCGTTTGCGATCAAAAAAGGGGCTTATTGAGACGAAAAAACACGAAAAACACGGTTTTTAAACTTTCGCAATTCGGACTTACGTCGACGCGGCGAGGCGAAAAACTAGGCGATGGCCTTCACTTTGGCGTAACTGCCGTTCATTTCGGTGTGGCCATTGACGCCGGTCGTGGGGTGGACGTAACGGCCGGTTCGGTAGACATCCGCGAGCATTTGTTTGGCTTTGAGATCGAAAGACGTGTTGCCCAGGGCGGCGACGGTGGCTTCGTAGTCGTATTCGATTTGCTTGAGTTCGATCTGCCCATTATCGATGATGGCGTAGCGTGCCATCGGATTGCCATCGCGTTGTAAACCGAGGCTACCGGGATTGATGACTTTCGTTTTGCCGACGTCCATGGAAAACTGCTGGTGCGTATGCCCCACCAGCACGTAATCGACCGCGAAACCGGCGATCCGCGTCGCCCACTGTGCCGCATCGGCCGGCACGTATTCGTCGAGTGGATCGCGCGGGCTAGCGTGAACCATGAGGTAACGCTTGCCCGCAAGCGTAAACAACTTCACCGTGGGCAAGTCCGCCAAATACCGTCGATCGTCCGCGTTCAAAAGCTCGATTGTCGAATGTCGTGTGGCCATCGTCAGGTAGCGGAATCCGCCGACGCCGAAGACGTCGATATTCTGTGCGGTGCCATGATCGTGATTGCCGCGTACGCAATGCAACGCACGTTCGCGAACCCACTGGATGACTTCGATTGGTTGCGGGCCATATTCGACGAGATCGCCGACACAAAGGCAAACGTCGAATGGTTCTTGGACGGCAGCAAGTGCGGGCCAATTCGAGTGAATATCGGAGATGATTAGGATGCGCATGCAGCTACCCGTGTTCCGTTCGTATGATCGTAGAACGGAGCGGGTCGAGAGACTAGCGAATTCGACCGGAATTTTCGCTAGCGAGGCCGCAACCCGACGATCACACGATCAACGCCGGGAACTTTACGCAACTCCGATGCCAACTCCCACGCGTCGGCGGCATCGGATGTGGTACCGGAAATTGTGACCGCACCGCCTTTTACGGCAACGGTTAGCGTCGAATACCGCAGTTCGGACGACTGAACCGCTTCCACAGCAGCGGCCACGTCTTGCTTCGGAATAACCGGAACCGACGGCGACGGAATCGTCGGAAACTCCGGCGGCCCCGATGGTGCAGGCGGTGCGGGTGGCGGAACTGGCGAATACGCACTCATAGCCGGGCGAACCGCTGCCGGTTCGAGCAAATACGACATCGTCGGGATATGCCGTAGCGTGACAATCGTCGCGCCGACTCTCGGATCGAGTATTTCGCTTGGTATGGATGCCGTTTTCAAGCGTGCGGCGACCAGCTTCCGCAACGGATCTTCCACGGCTGGCACCCAGCACGAGACCTTTACATCCGTAACCCCTGGCACCGTTCGGAGTAATTGCGACACGCGAGCCGACATCGCATCCGATGCCACCGCCCCACCCACGACCGCACCGCCATCGATGACGCTCACCATCAGGTTGATGTTCTTCAACATCGGGTCCGATGCAATCGCCGACTTGACGCGGCACATCAGGTCGAAGTCGGTCGTTACGACCTCTTTGGGGAGATGCAACGGTATCGGTTCACTCCCAACGATCGCGCCGGGGATGCATCCCAGGCACAAACAGGCGATTCCAGAGCGAAAAGTGTGGCTCGCACGCATGGCGGACCTCGGAGTGGGTGATGTAATAATTACATGGTGCCTCTTGAGAACAGCGAAAGGAACGCGACTTGAATGAAACTTGGAAAGTTTTAGAAGATCGTACGACCAACGAGCCGCCTAGGAAAAGTATCGCGGTTAGCGAAGCCGTGACGATTGCGAAAGCGTTCGGACTGACAGGGTGAGAGAAGTTTACAACCGATCAAAAAACAGAATCCTTTCGCGTTCTCGATTCCCATCCGCCATACTACAGTCTCATTCTTCCTCGCGTTCACTCCTGCCTGGCGAGGCTTCGGTTATGTTTGCACACCCTATCGTTTCGCGACGCGTTGCGCTCCAAGCGGGTGCTTCGTCTTTGTTAGGCCTTGGCCTCGAGCATCTGGCACCGTTGCGTGCGGAAAATGCAAAGCCTACGAAGTCGGCGCGATCCGTCATTTACATCTTCCTTTCGGGCGGCCTCGGTCAGCACGATAGCTTCGACCTCAAGCCCGATGCGCCGGCGGAAATTCGCGGCGAATTTCGGCCGATTGCGACCGCTACGCCGGGTGTGCGAATTTGCGAACACCTGCCGATGCTTGCGTCGCGATCGAAGATGTGGTCGCTGGTCCGCTCGCTGACACATCGATCGAACGATCATTCCGGCAGCCATCACATTATGCTCACGGGGCAATCGCAATTGCCGGTCGGGTTCAACCCAAGTCTGCCGCGACCCGGCGATTGGCCGAGTCTCGCGGCCGTGGCGAATGCCGTCACGCGGCCACGCAATAACTTGCCGCCGGCCGTGGTGTTGCCAGACAAGATCGTCCACAATAGCGGGAACGTAACGCCTGGCCAGTTTGCAGGCATCATGGGGCGGGCTCGAGACCCGTGGTTCCTCGAAATGTCCGCGTTCGAGCCGAAAGCCTACGGAGCGTTCCCGGAGTACGAGTTCGATCATCAGGATCGCAAATTCGCCGGGAAACGCACTTCGTTCGTGCTGCCGGATCTGGAACTGCCGCAAGGCGTCGATCCGCTGCGCTTCGTTTCTCGCATGGATATTCTCAAAGCGATCGACGGGCAACGGCAGTCGATGGATCGCTTGGGAGCGACCGGCGCGTATCAGCGATCCCGTGGCGATGCAGTGTCGTTACTCACGGATCGCCGCGTGCGGAAAGCGTTCGATTTGCAACATGCCAGCGAGCGCGAACTCGACCGTTACGGCCGCAATGCGTTCGGCTGGAGCCTGCTCATGTCCGCACGCCTCGTCGAAGCGGGCGTAAATCTCGTGCAAGTGAATTTGGGCAACAACGAGACGTGGGACACGCACGGCAACGCTTTCCCGCACCTGAAAGACAAGCTGTTTCCGCCGACGGATCGAGCACTGTCCGCATTGCTCGACGATTTGCAGGAACGCGGGTTGCTCGAATCGACGCTGATCGTGATGGCCGGCGAGTTCGGGCGAACGCCGAAGGTTTCGACGCTACCCACACATTACAAACACGCCGGACGAGATCACTGGGGTGCCGTGCAAAGCCTCTGGCTTGCGGGTGGTGGCGTGGTCGGTGGCCGCGTGATCGGGTCATCCGATGCAAAAGGCGCGTACCCCGCAACCGACCCGCAGACCCCCGAAAACTTCGCCGCAACGATCTACGATTCTCTCGGTTTACCGAAAACGACCGCGTGGACCGACACCGAAAATCGCCCGCATCACATCTATCACTCGGACCCTATCCGCGGTTTGAATCGAAATTGAATTCACGGTGTGTCGGATGACGTGTGATCGTGGATAATCTTCCAGCCGTCCGATCGTTTGCGAAGGAGAATCGTGAACAGGCCGCCCTTCGATTGTCCGTTGTCTCTGACGACCCAACGACCGCGCACGAGAGAAGAATCGTATGAGAGCGGCTCGACTTGCACGTTCTCGAACTTGAGCTGCCCCATCCGCGAATTGGGACTGCCATAGCTAATCTGGTAGCGTTCGAGGATCTCCGCCCAGCCCTTTGTCGCCGCCCCGCCACCGAAGAACGTGACATCGTCCGACATGCGGTATGTGGCCATGAACCCGTTGAGATCGCCGCGATTCCAAGCGTCTTCTTGCGCTTTCAGCAAGTCCCAACCAGCACTACGCGCCATCGTTTTGCCAATGAAACCACCCATCATCCAGTAGATAACGCCGAGCAGCACGATGGACAGAATCGCGAAGCCGAGGCAGCCGCCGAAATAGAAGCCACGCCCGTTCGATGTCGGTGGATTCGCCGTCATAGTGCTTCTCGTGCGAAACTCTTCGGTTTACCCGAGGGGCGATTCGCGGTAAAGTTAAAGTCATCGATAAACCCCTAGAGGAATGTACTGATGCAGGCTGCTCTCGACTGGCTGACTAAGAACCACGAAGCGATCATCGGCGGGCTTTCGAATCTCGTGGCGGTGCCGAGCATCTCCACCGATGGCGAACATCAAACCGAAATCGAACGTACTGCGGCGCTGACTTGCGACATGATGCGCGAGGCCGGGCTGCACAATGTCGAAGCGATCAAGGTCGGGAACTCGCTCCCTTACGCATACGGCGAATGGCTCGACGCGCCGGGCAAACCGACGGTGTTCCTGTACGCGCACCACGATGTGCAACCAGTGAATTACATCGAGCAGTGGCTATCGGACCCGTGGAAACTCACGCGGCGCGATGGCCGATTGTTCGCACGCGGTGCCGCCGACGACAAAGGCGCGATCTCCGCATTCCTCGGGGCGATTGCCGCGTATCGCAAGACATCGAATCAGCTTCCCGTGAACATCAAGATGGTCGTCGAAGGCGAGGAAGAAATCGGCTCGAAGAACCTGTTGAATTTCTTCGAACTGCACAAAAAGAAGATCCAATCGGACGTTATCGTCGTTTGTGACACGGAGAACATCGAAGTCGGTTTGCCGTGCATCACGTACTCGCTGCGCGGTATCGTTGCGCTGATGGTCGAAGTGACGACCGCACGGATGCCCGTACATAGCGGCATGGCAGGCGGAGCCGTCCCCGATGCGGCACTGGCGCTAAACGTCGTGCTGGCGAAGCTATTCGCACCGAATCAGCCACTGCCCGTTCCGGGCTTCTACGACAGCGTGCGGCCACTCACCGATAAAGAGCGAGCCGCGTTCCGGAAACTGCCGTGGGACGATGCGAAGTTCCGCAAGGAACTCGGCGTGGTGCCGTCGGCGAACTTCGCGATGGAAACCGACACCGGCGTTTACGAACAAACGTGGCGTCGCCCGTCGGCCACGGTCATCGCCCAAGAAGCGAGCACTATTAAAGGGGCATCGAACCAGGTGCTACCGACCGCGTCGGCAATCGTCAGTTGCCGAATCGTGCCCGATCAAAAGCCTGCGGACGTCGTTGCTCAGATGAAAGCGTACCTCGAAGCGAACCCGCCGTACGGGGCCGAAGTGAAAGTGAAGCAACTCGGTGCCGGTTGCGATTGGTGGATGACCGACCCGAACGGACCGGCGTTCGAGGCGGCAATGGCCGCACTCCGCAACGGCTTCGGTCGCGACCCCGTCGGCATTGGCTGCGGAGGCTCGATTGGCTTCGTCGGGCCGCTTGCGGAACTCTTCGGTGGTGCACCCGCATTGCTCTTGGGCATCGAAGACCCCGCGAGTAATGCGCACGCACCGAACGAGAGTTTGCACGAAGGCGACTTCAAGAAACTGATGGCGTCATTAGTTCACCTATTCGGTAAGCTGGGAGCGATGTGATAGTGTGGTGACAAAAAAAGGCGTACCGTCTGACGCTTTCACGGGTTCAACTCATAACGGCTATCGACCCGCTGGACGGAGCGAAAACGGTTCGGTAGTCTACGATTGTCACCACACATACCGCGAGACTGTCATGGCGTATATTGCTCCGTCGATCTTAGCTGCCGATTTTTCGCGGCTCGGCGAACTCGTACTGGAGACCGAGAAGGGCGGTGCGGACCGCGTTCACATCGACGTCATGGATGGCCATTTCGTGCCGAACCTGAGTATGGGATCGGTGGTGGTGAAAGGGCTGCGGCCGGTCACCAAACGGCCCCTCGAAGTGCATCTGATGGTCGAACGGCCCGCGTCGTTCCTCGATGGCTTCGTGGCGGCGGGTGCGGACACAATCATTTTCCACATCGAAGTCGTGCCCGAACCGCTCGAACTGATCCAGCATATTCGCGGTTCGCTCGGCAAGAAAGTCGGCCTGGCGTTCAACCCCGATTACCCCATCGACAAGATCGAGCCGTACCTCACGGACATCGACCTGGTGCTGTGTATGACGGTGTTCCCCGGCTTCGGCGGCCAGGCGTACATCCCGGAAAGCACCGCACGCATCCGCCAGTTACGCCGCTGGATTAATGAGCAGAACCCGAAGTGCGAGATCGAAGTCGATGGCGGCATCGACGTACACACCATCGTCGCGACATCGGCAGCGGGGGCAAACGTCTTCGTCGCAGGCACCGCCATTTTTGGCTCGAAATATGGCCCGGCCGTAGCTACCGCGAATCTGCTGGCACTCGCAACAATAGCGGTGGAGTAATGCTGCGAATCTTCGTCTACGAGCATCTCACCGCCACGGGAAATGACGACGATCCGCTGTATCGCGAAGGTCTTGCGATGCGCGACGCGATTGCGGCGGACTTTCGCACGAACGAGGATTACGAAGTCGTGTTCTTCACGGGCGGAGACGATGCGGCATTTGAAAACGAGTGCGAAGCCACCGATTTCACGCTGATTATCGCGCCGGAGTTCGACGGCATTCTGGCGAGACTCACATCGATTGCGGAACGCACCTCGACGTGCAATCTCGGTTCGACGCATCGCGGGGTTGTGCTGTGTGCGGACAAACTCGCACTGAGCCAACACTGGCAAACGCACGGTATTCCAACGCCACCAACTTGCGCGATTGCGGACTGGCCACGCAAAACCTTCCCCGCAGTGTTCAAGCCCCGTTTTGGTGCGGGTTCGACGGCGACTTACCTTGCGAACTGCACCACGGATTACGAAAACGCGGTGGCGGAACCGTGGGAAATGCTCGCGCAACCGCACGTCTCCGGACTTTCCGTAAGTATTTCGCTGATTATTTGCGAATCGCAAATCATCGCGATGATGCCGAGTTTCCAGGTGATGTCCGACGATGGCCGCCTGAAATATCTCGGTGGGAAAATGCCGTTGCCTGAACCGCTTGCGAGGCGTGCGGAACGGCTCGCGGTGCGTGCGGTGAAATGCGTGCCAGGCTTGCGTGGCTATGTCGGCGTCGATCTGATTTTGGGCTTCGCGAAAAGCGGTTCTGGCGATGTCGCCATCGAAATCAATCCGCGGCTGACGACATCGTACGTGGGACTACGGGCACTCGCGACCGACTCGATCGGCGACGCGATTCTGGCTGCGGCGTGCCACGTGAACTGGCCCGAGTTAGAGTGGCGAGACGCATTGGTCACGTTCCAGCCCGATGGCGAAGTTTCGGTGAGCGCGAGCGAAAACTTCGAACGATTTTGAAATATTGTTGAACGGCGTCTCGTTTTACGGGTTGCGTCGCGTACAATCCCGTTTATCTGGATGGGACAATACCGTTCGGTGTGTGATAGGGCGGGTGAAATCTCGCCACTATCCTCGGACGACCCAATTCGCGGTCGTTCGTGTTTCGGATTCATGGAGTGCTGGGCAGGATAACCTGTCTCAGCGTGAGGGGACTGTTATGGCGGTTTCGAATCTGTACGTCGGGAATCTCCCGTTCGGTACCACGTCGGAAGATCTCGTTCAGGCATTCTCGCAGTACGGCACCGTGGCGAAGGCGCAACTGGTGACGGACCGCGAAACGGGTCGGAGCCGCGGCTTCGCCTTCGTCGAAATGACCGATGGCGGCGAGCAAGCCATTGAAGGCCTCAATGGTGCAGAATTTCAAGGTCGTCGTCTGACCGTGAACGAAGCCAAGCCACGCGAAGAGCGTCCCCGCACGGGTGGCGGCGGCGGTGGTGGCGGCTACGGTGGTGGCGGTGGTGGCAGCCGCGGCGGTAGCGGCGGCGGCGGTTATGGTGGCGGCGGTGGTGGTGGCCGCGGTGGTAGTGGTGGCGGCGGTCGGTACTAACCTGCAAACACACGCTAATTAAACTCACGCCCACACCGATCCGGTGTGGGCGTGTCTCGTTGTAGAGGTATGCGAGCCAACTCTACATTCGTCGCAAAAATGGAATTGAGTAGCCTCTCGCTTTGCGAGAGGTATGTGAGAATGGGTTGTGCTGACCGCAGATTAATTCAATTTGTTGTTGCTTTTTAGCTATCCTCTCGCCGAGCGAGAGGGCTACTACAAGTCGGCAAACTCGACTTTGTTAGTTTTTGCCGCGGCCGGAGCGTTTGCGTTCGTTTTCCTTGAGGAACAACTTGCGCATTCGCAGGAACTTCGGCGTGATCTCGACAAGTTCATCGTCGTCGATGTACTCGAGTGCCATCTCCATCGAGAACCGCATCGGCGGCTTAAGCGAGACGGTTTTGTCCGACCCGGATGCCCGCATGTTCGTCAGGGCTTTCAAGCGGGTCACATTCACGGTGAGGTCGTTGTCGCGGCAATGTTCGCCGACGACTTGGCCTTCGTAAACTGGCTCTTGCGGGTCGACGAACAGCACGCCGCGATCTTGCAGTGCCTCGATTGCGTAACCGGTAGTCTTCGACGTTTCAATCGAGATTAGTACGCCAGCCGAGCGACCGGGCATACCGGGTCGGGCGATGCGATAATCGTGGAAGTTATGGTGCATGATCGCGTTGCCTTGCGTCGCGGTCATCATGCGGGTTCGCAGGCCGATCAGCCCCCGCGCAGGAATGTGGAATTCCATGTGCGTGCTGTTACCCTGGCCGCCTTCCATCTTGATGCATTCGCCCTGGCGTTCCAGCACGAGCCGCATCACCGACGACGAATGCTCGTTCGGGGCTTCGACCACGAGGTACTCGATCGGCTCCATCGTTTTGCCGTCGACTTCCTTCATGATGACCTTCGGCTTGCCGACCGCGATTTCCCCGCCTTCACGGCGAATGTTTTCGAGGAGAACGCCGAGGTGCAGCAGGCCGCGCCCGGAGACGATGAACTCGCTTTCGCGTTCGCCTTGTTTGACCCGCAGCGCGACGTTGTGCTGCAACTCAGAATCGAGTCGAGCACGCAGTTCGCGGCTCGTCAGCGGCTTACCGTCTTGGCCTGCGAACGGCGAATCGTTCACTTTGAAGAGCATATCGAGCGTTGGCTCGTCGATCGTCAGCGGTGGCAAACCGTTCGGCTTGTCGAAATCGCAGATCGTATCGCCGATGTCGACTTCGTCGAGGCCGACGATCGCGCAGACGTCGCCTGCTTTGATTTCATCGACTTCGCGTTTCGCAAGGCGGTCGAACTCGAGCACTTGCACGACGGTGTCGTTGAAGGTCGAACCGTCTTTCTGTTTGACGACTGTGACCTTTTGGTTCTTGCGAATCTTGCCCGCTTCGACGCGGCCCACGGCGATTTTGCCGAGGAACTCGGAGTAGCTGATCGCGGTCACTTGCATTTGCAGTGGCACGTCGAATTCGACATCCGGTGCGGGGATCTTTTCGAGAATGGCGTCGAAAAGCGGCTTGAGATCGACCGGCGGCACGTTCATGTCCGTCGTGGCGATACCGGCGCGGCCCGATGCGTAAATCACGGGGAAGTCGGCAGTCGAATCGTCCGCGCCGAGTTCGATGAACAACTCGAACATCTGGTTGTGGATTTCTTGAATCCGTGCGTCGGGGCGATCGATCTTGTTGATGATGACGATCGGCTTCAGCCCGCACGCGAATGCCTTTCGCAACACGAAGCGAGTTTGTGGCAGTGGGCCTTCTGCGGCATCGACGAGCACGAATGCACCGTCGGCCATTTTCAGAATCCGCTCGACTTCGCCACCGAAGTCGGCGTGCCCCGGCGTGTCGATGAGGTTCACTTTGACATCGCCGATCCGGATGCCACAGTTCTTGGCAAGGATGGTGATGCCACGTTCGCGTTCTTGGTCGTTACTGTCCATGATCAGCCCGTGCTGACCGCCGACAAGCTTG
>JANXNT010001149.1 GCA_025353985.1 Limnoglobus sp. | reverse complement strand
GCGGTTTCTGCCATCAAAGGCACGAGCATCAACTTCGCGATACCGTCAGACTTGATTAACGAATTTGTCCACATTCAGATCGCTGCCCCATCGATTAAACCGGCGACCGTGGTCAGAGCACCCCAGCCGACGCAACCGCCGTTTGTGCCGCCATCGGTGGGCGGCCGCGGCATTCCTCGCGGCCCCTTCGGGCCGATCGGCCCACGCTTTGGGCCACCGCGCGGGTTTCCGTTCGATTGATGCTACTTGCTGAAAGTGGCAAACGCCTCGGCCACTTTGCCTTCTGCCGTACGGCCATCGTGAACGTAGATGCCGTAAAGGAGTTTCAGGTGCTCGCCTTTCGCGAGTTTCACGAGTTCGTTGTTGCCCTTCACGCCGGGAAATCCGGAGCCATCGCGGCCGAACGGGTTCGCAGCCATGAGGCCGTAAGCCCGCGTGTGCCACGCCGATTTGTGGGTGTTCGTCGGATGATCGAACACGGCGATACCCGCGATTTTGCCGTTGGCCGTACCACTGTAATCGTGCCACGCGGCGACTTGCCCCCAGAGTGGCAGGTTGTCTTTCGCGGGTGCGTTCGATGTCTGGCCATCGACGCTGACGACTACGCCATCGCTGTTTGGGCCGTTCAAACGAAATTCATCGTTGACGCGAACGCCCATCGCGCCTTCCTTCGTGTCGCCGAACTCGATTGGGAAAGCATTCGCAACCAGATCGATGTCGAGCACGAACAACCGCCCCGCCACTGTTTCGGTCGCGGTGATCGTGCGCGTTTCTTCGAGAATCGTCACGTCATCGGCGGTTCGCCACTCGTTACTCGTTTCGATGGAGCCACTTTTCGCCATCGCGATTTTCGTGCAAACGATACGCCCGTGCCCGCTTGTCTCGGCCCAGAAATCGACGCCATGAACGCGCTTGTCGGCCGATTTCGTCTTCAATTCGAGGCCCACGGGTATGACATCGCCGTGGCAGAACCAGGCCGATTTCTGGTGGAAGTGGTCGGCCGTCTCGCCGACGGTGCCGCGAATCATCGGCCAGCCGCGCATGACGATCGTGCCGTTCGGCGACAGTAACGGGTAGAAGTACGGCTTCGCCAGCGGCTTGGTACCGTCGCCCTTTTCGACTTGCACCGTCCCCGCATGTTGGTACTTCGCAACGACTTGGCTGCCCGAGCGGAACTCGATGTGCGTATCCGTCTTCGCGATATTGAGTGGCTTCGATTGGGCAAAGACTGCCGGTGCGAGGAGTGCGATGCATCCGGCACTCGTGAAGATGCGAAACAGCATGACGTGGCCTTTCGGTGGGTGATGGTAGGAACCTGATCATGCCACACTCGTTCGCAAAATGCACGCGAAAAAGGCTTCACTTGTCCCGAAGGAGTTGGAGTGCAGTCTGCGGTCGTTTTTCTTGCGGGTGAGCCAATTTCACGGCTTGTTCCAAAGCTTGTATCGCTTCGGATTTTTTTCCTTCGGCTACGAGAACCCGACTGAGTGTCATGTAGGCCTCCCATTCTTCGGGCCTTAAGCTGATGCACGTACGCACTGCGGTCAAAGCATCGGCTGTATTGCCCAATCTCAAGAACGATTTTGCCCGGTACAGATAACCAGGCGAATAGTCGGGTTTGAGTTCGATGGCTTTGCTGAACGATCGGATGGCCTTACGATACAACTCGTCTGATTCTCGTTCTCGATTCAACGAATCGAGCCTTTCCGCTTTTCCAAACCATGCCATACCGATCGATGCATGAGACATGACAGATTTTGGATCGGCGACAATTGCATCTTCTAAGGTAGCGATTGCAGAATCGTATTCTTTGGCATTCACGAAGGCACGCCCGGAAAGTAGCAAATATTCCGGGGTCGGGTATGAAGCAACGAGTTTTTGCGCCGCAATGGATGCTCGTTTATAATCTTGCTGCGCTTCGAGCCGCGTCACTTCATCCATCAACACTTGGCGTCCCCTGCGATACTGTAAGACTTCGTCGACGAAGGGGTTTGGCGGTTGGCTATCGTCGGGAAGTAATGAGGAAGCATATTCGAAGCCATCTGCTTCCTTCACATTACCTTTCATGCGGCTGATTAGCGCAAGTGCAGCGGACGATTTTTTTTGTGTATGTGGGTTTCTCGCTTGTGCCAACAATATTGGTATCGCTGTGGTGTAATCGCCTCGCTCGATCGCGAGTTGTGCATGAAAGTATGCCGCTTGAGGATTTCGAGGATCTACGCTGAAGACCCGAGCGTAAATGTCATATGCTTCTTTCGTTGATGATCGGTCCAATAATTGATCTGCGAGTGTCAACTCTGCTGTTCTCGCATGTGCGAAAGTGGGAGACTTTCGTTTCAGAGTCTGTCGATACAAGTCTAAAACGAGTTCGGCATCTTCCGTTTGGTTTCTCCAAGTTAACTGTTTTGCGAGCAAGTATGTCCAGCGAGAATCATCTGGTGCGACTTTTGAAGCTATTTCATAACAAATGATCGCTTCCGAAGTCCTTTCGTGGGCTTCGAACGACATACCTAACTCACCCCAAGCCACGCCGTTATGAATGTCGAGTTCCAGAGCGATTCGCTTTTCGGTGACAATTCGAATCATTGCGGGATCCGTCCATTCGACGGGTACCGCTGGAATCACGTACGGGTTCGCCTTCGGACTCGATGTATAGAAGTACACCGCGGCGAATACGATCGCCAAGGTCATGCTATAAACGATGGCTTTACGAGTCATAGCAAACACCATTCTCCATCGCGCGATGGCTAATGAAATTAATTTGCGGTTTGTCTGACATCCATTCGACGCCCGCACGGACCTCCGGCGAACGATTGGGATTTGCCGTCTGGCCAGCGAACGCGGATTTCCTCGTAGTTTTTCGCCTCGCCCATACCGAATAATAATTCGGGATTGCTACTCGAAAGGTAACTATCCGTGGGTTGCATGACTCGAAGTTGCGTTCTCCCTGCTGACACTATGCGAACTTCCGCACCGTACGCGAGTTGACCATTCGACATCAGTGGGCGAATCGCCAACCACTGTCGATCCCGGTTGTTGTTGAGGAATACCTTCGCTGGTCCTGCAATCGAGTTCACCAACAGATCGGGACGTCCGTCGCCATTGATGTCGCCGACAGCTAAACCGCGTGCCACATTTGCATAGTTGCAAAATGCCGGATTCCCGATGGAAACGTCAGCAAATTTGCCTGCGTTGTTGCGTAAAATCTGGTTCCGCTCACCGTACAAATTCCAGAATGGTGGTAAGCCAGTCGATTCTTCTATGCCGCGGTGAACACGACCATTCGCAATCGCGATATCGGGCCAGCCATCTAAATCGAAGTCTGCCATAATCGTACCGAACCCTGTACCGCGCCATTTCGTGGCGACAGCGGATGTGGATAACGTCCGATCAGAGAATCGACCGGCAGGGCCTTGCTTCCAGAGTGTATTCATCTCGATTGTCAAATGCGTCACAAACAGATCGAGCATTCCATCGCCGTCGACATCTCCAACGGCAATCCCCATGTTGGCGGCGGTTTTTCCATCTCCGTTGAAAGCGAGTCCGCGTAGTACGGCCTCTTCGCGAAAAGTACCGTCTTTTTGATTGACCCAGAGATGGTTCGGCATCGCGTCGTTCGTTACGAAAATGTCAGGCCAACCATCGTCGGTGAGATCGCAGCAGTAGACTCCGAGACCCGGTGAGGACATTCGACCGACTCCCGAATATTGACTCACATTTTCAAACTTCACAGCACCCTGTTTGTCTGTCCCCAAATTACGGAAAAGTTGAATGGGACTACCAGAATTCGGAAAGTGAGAGGGACCGCAAAAATCTCGTTTGCCCGCTGAATCCAAGCATTCGAGCTTTGGGTCATACGTGATGTAGTTAACGATGACGATATCGAGTCGTCCATCACGATCGTAATCGAAAAACGAAGCGGATGTACCCCAGTAAGGATTCACGATTCCGCTTTCTGTCGAAATTTCGAGAAATCGACAGCCGCCAAGATTCCGAAACAACTTCACTCCACGATATTGCGTGATGAGCACGTCTGGCCGGCCATCTCCATCGATGTCACCGACCGCAACGCCCATGTTGTGGCCAGCGAAATCAAGCCCAGAACCAGCAGAGACGTCGATGTATTCGCCGTTTTCTGATTGTCGGTATAGCTTGTTTTTCGAAGTCGATTGAGGGCCGGCATTTTGCAACAATAAA
Organism: Limnoglobus sp.; assembly: GCA_025353985.1. Taxonomy (GTDB): domain Bacteria; phylum Planctomycetota; class Planctomycetia; order Gemmatales; family Gemmataceae; genus Limnoglobus. The sequence goes on along the minus strand of JANXNT010001149.1, from coordinate 6,801 downwards.
ATATCGGGGCGACCATCGCCGTCAGCGTCAAATATTGCACAGCCCGAGCCCATGATGCGGACCATCGAGTGATCCGATGCATCGCTACAGTCGTGGACAAAGTCGATACCGAGACGTTGGGTCGCATCTTCGAAGAGTTGCGATTCGAATTGTAGCGGAACGACTATTCGGTTGAAGTTGCAACCCGTGCAGAAAAAAATGTGAGTTGAAAAGACCACTAGCAAAACAACGGACCACCGCAAGTTGTTCTTGCGGTGGTCCGTACATGTGTGAATTGACATAGCCATCACTTGCCCTTGATATCAAACTCGAGTTGATTCGCCACTCCGCTTTCGATGACCCGCATTTGCTTTGTGCTACTGCCCCATTCGGGCGGGATCATTTCTTCGCCTTCCGGTACGCTCTGCGCGTTCGGATTACCGTTTCGCGATTCCCCCTCGTGTTTGAGGCGTTCTTGAACATCGGGTGGCAAGTTCATCGTGCGATTTGTCTTGCGGCGATACGAAATACTGACCTTGTTCGAACCGACGAGCGATTGGCCGCTAAATGCTCCATCCGTGATGTCGAGCACTGCTGGCGGTCGACCATCAGTCGAGAAAGTGATCGTACCCTTCTCGATGGCTTTACCGTTGAAAAGAACTTTACCAGATACGTTTGCATATGGTGGTGGCTTATCGGCGGTGCCACAACCCGAAACGAAAAGGAATCCCAACAACAACAGAGAAGCGTTTCTCATTCGTCACCAAGTGTAGGAGAGTAAAATTGGACAAACGGAACCGACACGAAGTCGGTCCCGTTTCGAGAGTGCATCACTCGCTCGACGAATACTAGTCGATGTTGATGGTGCCACCATCATCGCGAGTTGCGAGTCGGGCGAGTTGAACGAGATCGATCGTATCGCGAAGGAAGCGGACCGAACCATCTCCTAACAGTGAGTTCACGCCACCCGTGTGGTTCGACCCGAGCGGATTATTTGCGGCTTCGCCACCAACACCCGTAGAGGGTTTGTTGTCGGCCCAACCTTTGTTTTGGTTGATTCGATAACGAATCGTCGTGAAATTAAAGCCACGACAGTCACCTGGCGTGCTGTTACCAGTGCCGGTTTCGCCACCACCGCTGAGGAAGCCACCAGTACCGTTGCCCCAGTCTTCCCGACGTGTCCCATCGCTTTGAAGGAGAATTGCCGATTCTTCAGAAACGACAAGCGTGTTCGACAAACCGTCCGGAATACCACCGTTCATGGTGATGCGACGGAATCCGGGGGGGAGCACTCCACCAGCAGACATGATACCGGAGTTCGACCAACCAGTGCCCGCACGGGCTTCCTTGAACGCACCCGTACCATCGATGTTATCGACAGCACCTGCGATGCCCGAGTAACTGCTGCGAGTCACGTTGATGTCGTTCAACGTACCTGCCGTGTTCATACGCCAGCGGCAGTTGACAAGCGCGGGTTTGTTGTCGGACGGACAACGGTAGGTCGTTAGCGTGGCGTCGCGTGCAGCGAGTGCATTTACGTTACCGGAAGCCGCCAAGTTATTTTGGTCTGCTGGGTTATTCCAGCCAGAATTCCCCAAGAAAGTCATCCGGCTATACATCGCGTTTTGCTCGATGTAAGGAAGAATAAACGTCAACCAGCTGCTACCGTCGCCACCTGCTGGGAACAAACCGCCACCGACCAGTGGCTTCGAACCAACTGGCGAGAAATCTTGACCGTACCCACCGACTGGCAGAAAGCCGTTTGTGTCGTGGTACGAGTGGATGGCAATGCCCATCTGCTTGAGGTTGTTCGAGCATTTCGCTCGTGCTGCGGCTTCGCGAACCTTTTGGACGGCTGGCAGAAGCAGGCCAATCAAGATCGCGATAATCGCGATCACGACGAGAAGTTCAATGAGAGTGAACCCAGTCCTTCTCGTTTTGGAGGAGAGATAACGCATCATCGAGAAAACTCCGTAAAGAGTTGGGAAAGAAACCTAAGAAAAAAAATCATAGGACACTGCAATATTCAAAGTAACCGAACCAATTGCGACAGTCAAGTGCGCGTTATCGCAAAACTCTGGTTTTGTCGTAATTTTTCCCGCAATCGCGTTCGTTGTTTCAAAGCGTGAGATTGCCACGCTTCGAGTCATTTATTTTGTTCTAAGTTTTGAAGTGCCTGATTGGCTCGATCATCGCCTGTCACCGCTAAACTCGCGGCCGTTCGGAAACAACTCGCGGCTTCCGTGTTTTGCATCTGCCTCGCCAAACTGCGACCGAGCAGATAATGCCCTTCGCTTACTTCCGGCCGTAGTAATACGAAACGCCGCAAGATCGCAATGCCTTCCGCAGGTTTGTCGAGGAATTCCGCCAGAGCCGTTCCTTTCAGCAGGAGCGCTTTCCCGAAATCGGGATTCGATGCCAGGGCGACATCGAGCCGTTCGATCGCCTTTAGGCATTCGGCTTTCGCTTCGTTCGGTTTGTTCCTCTGGATCAATTCCTCAGCCAAGGCGAAGTGCAGTTTGCCTCGCTGAAAATTCACGAGTAAGCTTTTTGGTTCGATTTTCAGCCCGGCATCGAGTTCGCGAACCGCAGATGGGAAGTCGCCCAGTGCCATGTAAGCTTCGGCCAACCCCACATACGGTTTCGCGTCGGGCGATGTGGATGCGGCCATTGGGCGTAAGATCTTTTCGGCTTCTTTCGGCTTTCCGTTACCGAGTAGCTCGGCAGCCAAATCGAGTAAGCCCGCGCGACTGTGATCGCGTCGCGAAATGCCATCGACGAGCGGATCGGGCCAAAGTGCATCCGGTGCTTTATTCGCACGCTTTGCAGCATCTGCGGCGAACGAGGGCCGCGTGTCGCGATAAATTTCGACCTGAAGCAACAGCACTTGTCTCGAGGCCGTCGTTTGATTGCTCATATCCGACAGGATCACAGCCGCCAAAGTCTTGTCGCCGAGAGCAATTGACGCTTTCGCCAAAGCGATTTTCGCACGGTCCGTCTTCTGTTCGCCATCGCCGAGTTCGGTACGTGCGTCTTGTGCGCGATCGAGTGCCAGCAGTGTCTCCACGTACCGCAGTTTGACCGAATCCCGAGCGTTTTCCGGTACCGTTCGCTTCGCAGCGAGGGCAAACCACTCGATTGCGGCTGTCGGATCGGATTTATTGAGGTTGTCCGCGAGCAGGTACGGCCAACGCCCGTCGTCGGTTGCGAGCGAACTTGCGACCCGAAAGCAGACGTTCGCTTGTTCGTCGAAAGTGTAAGCACGCAAGACTTCGCCGTATTCGCCCCACGCTGCCGCAGATCGCGTGTCTTTGAGCACCGCATTTCTAGCCGTTGTAATATCTGATACCACAATCGGTTCCAACTCGGAGGAAAGCGCGATTTCCGGCGGAGTGGGGACTTTGATCCGCAAAAACAAGACGGAGGCCAGACCGGCTCCACAGATGAGAGTGATCGCTATCAGCCACGTCGTTTTGCGACGGGGGATCGAGCCAAGTCGGAACATCGGCGATCTCAGGGAGGTGTTTTACCGATAAGTACGATGACAGTATATCCGCGTGCTACCAACGAGAGGAATTTGGCACCACTACCAACGCCCTTGCATTCCAAATTGGAGGCCGTGGACGAGGAAATCGGCACGAATAAACGGCACGCTCGGGCGTTCCACGTTCGTTGGCACCAGTTGCGGGGCGTTCGGCACGAATCGCAGATCGACCGTGCGGTCGATCTGGTCGCCGGGTCGGGCCACGTTCGTCCAAACGACGACATTGTAGCCAACGTAGGCTTTCAGTCGGGTCGTGATGTTCCAGCCGATGCTCGCATTGCCTTCGGGAACGACGCTGATGCGCTCGTTGACAAACCGCCCGAGATTCGGCCCCGCCGCCAGCAACCCGCCGTTGAACGTCTCGCGTGCCTGCCCCGGTTGCACCCGATGTTGCACGCCGGTAATTTCAATTTCTTCGCGCGTCGCACCGACCGCCACCGTGCCGCGAGCATCGAACGACATCGCACCGAAATCGCGACTGCCATGCAGCCCAACTTGCCCGCCGTGAAACTGATTCCGCACCGCAAACCGATCCTGAATTTCCACGCTCGTACCGATGGGAACGGGCGCATTTCGCTCGGCAATCAGTATTTCCGTAATCGTCAGACGTTCGGATAAGTTCCAGTGCCGATACCCAGCCAGACCTTCCCAACGCGAATCGGCGACCGACGGCAAGCGACTCCGCACGTTGAACTCCGCCCCCCACAAATCGCTCGTCTGCGCAACGGTCAGGTTGCCGTGCGACAAGCCAGGGAACGCCACCAACTCGGCAAATTCGCCACCGATGTTCGGCACGTAAATTGGGCGCGCAATCGTCGGAAATTGTTGACTATCAAAGCGAACGCGATCCGTCGTTTTGCTGAATGTCGTGTAACTCGCTTCGACGCCGAATTGTTCTTCGCTCGAAAACCAGGCACCGCCACGCAACCGCAGGCCGTTGCGTTGCGAATCGCCAAAGCGATCAGGGCCGAGTAACTTCGTCGTGCCGGGCTGCCCGAGGAAGCCGAATTGCGGCTTGTCCGCCGTTGTGGCAAGAAGTGGAATTCGCGATGCATCCTGCCACATCAACAAATACGCGGCATCGAAGAACCAGAGCGACTTTCGGCTCTGTTGTTCCGCCTCTTGGGCGAAGATTGTCGGATTCGAAATCGGCATGAACGGCATCGCAACCGCAACCGTTTGCACAGGAGCGATCGTTGCAGACACTTGCGGTTCGAACGAATCCACACGCCGGGCCGCGGAGGTAATAGCCGTAGCCAAACGCACGCGAAACAGCGGTTCGACGCGGATCGGTTCACTCGCTGGTAGTTCAAGCACAGCCGGTTCCGAAATCGCGACGGCACGCCATGCGACATCATCCGCAATGGCGGGGACGGCACACGCAAACCACATCGCCAGTGCAAGAACCGCCCGCTTCATCCGATGCATCCCCGATGGCCACTTGAGACGATTTCACTTCGTCTCGTGGTAACATCGGCCGATCGGCAGCGCAAACCGCAAACTTTCCGGGACCGGAACGACCGTTTTATTCGGAATGGCATCACCGCTTCTTGCCGCCGCCGAGGATCACGTCGAAAATCCCGCGCGTGATGACCCGCCCCACCGATGTGGCCACCGTGCGGACCGCACTCTTGCAGAAGGTGATGAAAATGCTGTCCGTGCGGCGGCCCGGCGCTTTGGTCGCGGCCTTCGCAGCGACTTGATCGGCTTGTTTCTTGGCGAAATCATCGCGTTTCGCCTGCATGTCGGCTTCGCTGTTGCCACTTTCTGCGGGCTTCGCGGTGCCATCGGCGCGGCCACGTAGAATCTCGTACGCCGATTCCCGATCGACGATCTTCTCGTAAACGCCGAACACGACCGAACTCTTCATTACGGCCAAACGTTCCGCATCGGTGATCGGGCCGATCTGCCCGCTCGGCGGAATCACGCGACCGAGTTGTACGATCGTCGGCGTGCCTTTCGCATCGAGGAACGAGATCAACGCTTCGCCCACCGCGAGTTGCGTAATCACCGATGCCGTGTCCAAATTCGGATTCTTGCGGAACGTCTCCGCCGCCGTTCGCACCGCCTTTTGATCGCGCGGCGTAAACGCCCGCAACGCATGTTGCACGCGATTCCCCAGCTGCGCGAGCACCGTCTCCGGGATATCCAGCGGGTTCTGCGTGACGAAGTAAATGCCGACGCCTTTCGAGCGGATGAGCCGCACGACTTGCTCGATCTTTTCGAGCAACGACTTCGGCGCGTCCGTAAATAACAGGTGCGCTTCGTCGAAGAAAAACACGAGCTTCGGCTTCTCCAAATCGCCGACTTCCGGCAATCGCTCGAACAGTTCCGCGAGCATCCACAGCAGGAACGTGGCGTACAGTTGCGGGGACAACAGCAGCTTATCCGCCGCCAGCACATTGATGACGCCGTGCCCCTTGGCATCGTTTTGGATAAAGTCCATCAGATCCAAAGCCGGTTCGCCGAAGAAGCTCTCGCCGCCTTGTTCGGACAGCACCAACAACCCGCGCTGAATCGCGCCTACGCTCGCCGGCGAGATGTTTCCGTACTCGGTTTTAAGATCTTTAGAGTTATCGCCTACATACTGAAGCATCGCCTTCAGGTCTTTCAAGTCGAGCAACAACAGGCCGTTATCGTCGGCGACCTTGAACGCGATCTGCAATACGCCCGCTTGCGTATCGTTCAGGTTCAACAATCGCGAAAGCAGCAACGGGCCCATCTCGGAGATCGTCGCCCGCACGGGGTGGCCACGTTCGCCGAAGACGTCCCAGAACGCCACGGGGAAGGCACAATATTCGAAGTCCGTAATTTCGAGTTGCGCAATCCGCTCCGCAATCGGTGGCTTCGGCGTGCCCGGTTTGCACAGCCCCGAAAGATCGCCTTTCACGTCCGCCAGAAACACCGGCACGCCAATGCGGCTAAAGCCCTCCGCGAGCTTTTGCAGCGTCACCGTTTTGCCCGTACCCGTCGCACCCGCCACCAGCCCATGCCGGTTCGCCATCTTCGGCAACAGTTCGAGGTCTTCGGGGGATTTCGCAACGAGGATCGGTTCGGCCATGGGACTATCCAGTGAGGGGAACAATAGTGCGGATTGTAAGCCGCACACCATCGAACCGACAAGCACAACCCCGCCCGGATATCCCTCTGGATTTTGGCGAATGGTTCTGCGTAAACTCTTGTTCGTTCATGCGGCACACGAACCCCGGAGGCAGGGATGCCGACTTTGACCATCGAATATGCGACGGAAGCGGAACGCCTGCGGTACGAAAGCGCCG
>JANXNT010000355.1 GCA_025353985.1 Limnoglobus sp. | reverse complement strand
GACGAGCAAAGCCCTCGCCCCGCCAGCAAAAGCAGGCCAATCGCGGCTCTGGCTGATCGCCGCGATCCTTCTGGGCTTCCTCGTTTTCGCTTCGATTGTCGTCGGCGCGGTCTACTTCGCACGGTAGTTTCAAGCGTTTTTGTGTACCGACCATTTCGCAACTGGATAAGTGCCGAACTCACTCGCCTGCTAACCAAAACCGCCGCGATAAGAACTATGCCGGATTTTAGTGTGTGCGTCAGTCTGATCAGGCTTCAACCACACTGACGCGACGACGACCACGAAATCCAATCCTCCTGCTTTGCAAATACTGTAATAGCAAGCCGTTTCGTGCGGTCGACGAATCGGGCACGCGATATGCTTGCGTTATTGAATTCGCTTCCCGAGATTATGGTCTCGCGTGACACTCAAAGTTATCACCGCCGACGAAACCCACCCGACTGCGTACGGTTCTGACGACGCACACGCGAAGTTGCTGAAAGCGATCGAGCATTCGTCGCACCTGCTTCCGGCGCAGGGGCCAATCACGGTTTTCATCCATCACAACACACTCAATGCGTTCGAAGATCTCTCGTTTGATGAAGCCGTGCAGCGAGGCGCGGAAGTCTTTGGATGTCAGCCGTACCTCACGGAAACGCGATATCGCGACGAACTCGTTAAGGGTCGGATTGCGTTCGACGATCTGCGTGCGGACCTGCACAAAGACTTGCGAAACACCGCCGACGACACGGTCACGAACTCGACGTCGCGGCTCGATTTTCGGCTGGCGATGCTTCAGTATCCGGTATGGACGGGCACCGCTGCCGAGTTAGAATACGTTCTGGCCGAATCGGATGCCCTGAAGCGCGTGCGCTCCGATGTCTCGTCGGCGACACGGGCACGGATGATCGCCGAAACGCGGCGCTGGGTCATTCGCGAACTCCGTGGTACCGGCGATACCGTCGCACCGGGTTGAGTCGGCGAGCTATTCCAACGCTTCGGCATCGACTGTGTCGAAACGTGGGAAGACGAGAAGTGGGAGGCGTTCTCGCTCGAAGGACTATGGCAAGTCTGTTGTGCTGGCGTGCAATCGATCCCCGTGGAAATGCAAGCGGAGTCATCCGCGATCCGGCACCGCGACTGGATGATGGCGGCGGGGGCCGACGATTCCGATTGGCTCGTCAACGAGTT
>JANXNT010001084.1 GCA_025353985.1 Limnoglobus sp. | reverse complement strand
ATTGTTCTTCGAGCGTGTGCGGGCCGTTGTCCGGCGTCGCCTTCGCTACGTTTTGGTTCGCGGGATCGCGGCTATCCAGTGGCGTCCAGTTCGCTTGCGTGCTCGCCGTGTTCTGGTTCGTGACGCTATCGGTGCCTTGCGGAACGACGGCACCGGCACCCGCCAGATCGCGTGGGATGTAGAAGTCGAATTCATACGCGGCATCGACTGCGAGTGGTGTGCCGACCACCGTGCCGAAGTTGTAATTCAGCGTGCCATCGGGTGCCGTATTCACCGCCGAACCAGACAGGTTCCCGGCAACGAAGACGTTCGTACCGGGTGACGCCGAGGTGAACGCCGCCATGTTCGTGGCGGTCTTCGCGACGATCTGCATACTCGCGGCCAGGTCGTCGTTCAGCTTCGTGTTCGTCAGCGTTTGGCCGTCGGCAATGTCGACTTCCAGACGGTAGCGACGGACGAAGTTCGGCCCCGTCGCGGTTTCGCTTTCTGGCCCGAGGTAGATCTTCTTGAAGCGATACAGTTCGGGCGTCACGCTCGCCGTTGCGGGGCCGTTATAAATGCCGGGGCCATCGAGCGCGGCAGTGTCGTCGCGGAAGCCACCCGTCACGGCAATCGGTAGGGGCGTACCGACGTCGGCGAGTTTGCTCGTCGGCGCGGTGATCGATACGGCCGTACTTTGCGTCGGGCTGAAACTGCCGAATGGCAAGCTGTAAATGAAGATCGTATCGTTCTTGCCGAACCCCGCCGGCACTGCCCGCGTTTCGCCCGTTAGCGGGTTGATGAACGTCGTCTGCCCCGCAATCAGGGTGATTGCCGCGGCCGGGGTCAGCGTCAGCCCGGCCCCCGTTACGGTCGGCGTGCTGTAGCCGTCGCGCGGATTCGAGGCCGAACCATCGGGACCGCTGGTGTCCATCGCGACTTCAATGAACGGCGCGAAACCCGCATCGGTCGGGCTGGTATTCGCGAAGCTGAAGCCGAAATTCGCCTGTTCGCCAAGCAAAATGTTGCTCGACGACAACCCGAGGATCGACGGCACCGGTGCCGGATTGATCCGGTCGTCGAGCTTTTCGACGCCGATAATCGGCTTGCGGTTCGGCTTACGTGCGGTGATCGGTGCGCGGAAACAGGAAAGGCGACGGCGCTGCATCCAACTCATAGGGGCGACCTAATCAAGGAGAGAAAAATAAGTAGACTGGGCAAATCAGCCAGCTGTATACAACGGTTAGCATTAAAAAGGCGCATCCGTGCGATGCGATCATCCGGTAATTATCGAATCGGACTCAAGTCCACAGCGAATTACGTCCAGTCCGCAAAAGCTACGATGCCACAATGAATCGCCCAGACAGGAAAGTTCCCGCAGAGTGCCGAATTTGAGATGAGTGGCGCGTAGGCTTTGCGAAGCGCGGGGCGGAAACTCTCGTAACCAACGTGCATAAACCGAAATTACCGAGCCGATTCCCCGCAAGGGGTCGGGTGAAAAACTCTCGCCCATTTCCACCACCCGCACACTTGCGAAGTCTCAACTGAGTGGTTGCTCATCACCCGACCCCTTGCGGGGAATCGGCTCGGAAGCGACCCGTACATCGACATCACGACGGAATGCGCAACTTCAAATCGCGCTAGCGAGGGACATTCACCTTCCGCGATTGCGTGTCGTGGCGAGTCTGCGAATGAGCGCCGTGGTTGCACGATAAAGTCATTGCGATGGGAACCGTCGTAAGCTATTCTTCGGCATTCGGATTCGAAACGACGGCACGAGGTTCCCGATGAACGATGACATCTTCGAGCGATTCCCGGACATGCAGCCGATTTCGTCGCCCCCGAGTTTATTCGGGATCTATGGCATCGGTACGAGTATCGCCGGTAACCGCGATGCCGACGAAGCGACGGGCACCTACGTCAAAACGCACTGCCTGACGCTGCTGTTCATCCCGTTGATTGCGCTTGGGGCGTATCGTGTGGCCGACGCTCAAACGGGCGGTTGGTACTTCATCGGTAAAGTTCCGCTGTCGAAATTTGCGAAGTTCTGGAACATCGGGTTCTTGATCGCGCTCCTCGCGTTGGCGGGTGGTGGCGGTTTGTACCAGTACACGCACACGCCGGCGTATCTGGCGACTGCGAAACTGGCCGATGCTGACGCGCTGGCCGCCGAGGGCAAGGCCGGCCAAGCGGCAAAGTTGTATCTCGAAGTCGCACGTGGGAAGGCGTTGCAATCGCAGGCGAAGACGAAATTCAACGGCCTGTTTACCACGCCGCCCGCCGATGGTGCCGAAGCCACCGAACTCTATCGCGTCGCGATGAGCCTGCACCGCGAGCAAAATAGCCTGATTCCCGATCTATTCAATCGCGGTTTGGCATACGCCAACGAACGGCTGACAACGGACCCGAAGGCCGCGCTCGGCGTGCTCGAAATCATCGCGCCGCTCGCCACGAAACCCGATGAGATTCTGAGTTTGCGGCTTCAACTTCTCGAGAAACTACAAGCGGCGGACCCGAGCGATCTGGACGTGGCCTCAAAACTGGCGGTCGTGTACGAAGCGAAGGGCAAGCTCGATTTGTGCGAGAAACTGCTGGTGCCACTGGAAGCGAAACTCGGCACCCGGGATGCCGCCGCCACGCTCGGCCGCATCTATTCGCGGAAGGGCGATTACGACAAAGCGATCGGCCTGCTGCAACCGTACGTCGATGCGAAACTGCCCGCACTGCGTGCCGCCGATACGCGAATCAAAGCGGCGTATGCCGCGGTCAACGCTCGGCTGAAATCGGACTTCGAAAGCAACCAGGTGCCGGGCTTCAATTACAACGCCTACGATGCCGCGAGCAAGGAAGTTCAAAGCACGATGATCGACGCGGTGTTCTCGAAAATGGTCAAGGAAGACGCCGGAGTTCGCGACGCGCTAAACGAGTCCGCAGACACTTCGGGCGTTGTTTCCGCAGCGCTCGACCTCGGTATCGCACGGCTGCAACGCAGCCAGAAACTCGCCGACCCCGAGGCACGCAAGAAGGAACTCGAAGAAGCCGAAAAGACGCTACTTTCGATCAAAACCTTCGCCGGACAAGACGACGATTTCAAGCTGTCGCTCGGCCAAGTTTACTACTGGCTCGGCAAGTCTGTCGAAGGTAAGAAAGAGTTTGAAGAACTGCTGGCCGCGCGGAATCGCTCGCCGGAAATTTTAATGACGGTCGGGATGGTACTGCGGGAAGTCGGTGTGGTGTCCGAAGCGCGGAAGATGCTCGAAGACGCGTACAACACCGCACCTGAATCCGAGAAGAAATTTCGTGCCGCACGAATGCGTTCGGTGATGTCGCTCGACAACGACGATCAAATTCTCTGGCTCACGAAGTCCGAGCCAAACGATCTGGAGACGCAAGCCTCGCTCGCTTATGCCCGTGCGGTGAAAGCGATGTTGGAAGGCCGCGATGGGGATGCGGTCGCGCAATATCAACAATCGATTTCCATCTACGAACGAATGCCGGTCACGACTTCGGCTTTGAACAATGCAGCACTTTCGCACCTCGATGTCGCACGACTGACTTCCGACAAAGTCGAATTCGCGAAGGGCGTCGACAAACTCGAACGCGCCATTGCCTTGAAACCGACCGATAGCATTTTGATTGGCAACACCTCGCACACTTTGCTCGACGGGGCCATTCGCGATGTCGTCGGCACGGCTGTCGACTTCAAGTTACTCAAACGCGGTGGCAGTTGGGACATCTTGTCGTACTTGTCCGGAGATGTAGCCGGGCGGCAGAAATTGATCGACGCGATTCGACAACACCCCAGTTTCGTCAAATCGAAAAACTACGACGAAAAGCTGTTGATCCTCTCGCCGAAACGCCACGATGGCTACTCCAATTTGCAACAGATTTACAATTTCACCCGCGATGTCGATGGCATGAAAGCCCTGGCTGCGAAGCTCGAAACCATCGATCTCGATCTCGTGCAAGAGATGCAGAATTATCGCGACGTCGTCTCGGGTAAGAAGGACGAGAAATCGATCGCAGACCTGAAAGTCGGTTTAATACGGTCCAAAGCCATCCTCGATGCGGCACGGGCCGAGAAGGGAGCCACCTTCGCAATCGCAGTCGGCAGTTACGTGCAAAGTAAAGTGTCTGGCTACACGTTCGGGCTACCGATCGAAACGGACGAACTTGTGAAACTCGCGGACGAAGCCTATACGCTCTCACCATCCAATGGGGCACGCGCTACGCAGAACCTGGCGTTGCTCGTCCGCGCTCACATCAAGCTCGAACGCGAGTTGCCGGAGTTTGCCACGATGGCGAAAAAATACCGGCGCACACTGGGGAGCTATCTCATCAGCATCATTCTCGCCGATGGCGACCCGCTGGCCGCGAAAGTCTCAGCGAATCCGGACGTGAAACGGTATCAGGCACACATTCTCGAGTTCGCGAAAACCTACCCCAACGAACTCGGTTCCGGCGTCTGGTCCGCATTGAAAGAAACGCACCCAGACCTCGCCGCCATCGCCGCCAAACGGATGTTGTCCGACCCGTACGACATCGCCGATCACGCCATCGATCGCAAGCTGACGCCACTCTTGGCCAGCGAAGCGTATCAAACCGCGTGGCGGTTACGCATCGCCGGAAAAGACGCCGAAGCCCGCGCCTTACTGGAGAAACTCAACGCCGACGGCATCCCCGTACCCGTAGGGAAATAACCGGCACTGTTTCGCCGCGCGGCGCTTCGCGGCGCGGCGAAACGAATCCCGATTTGGCATCGCCCATGCGAACTCGCGAAGTCAGAAAGTTTTAGACGAAATGACGTAAGTCGGAATTATGCGGTGTGCACGGACGTACTCAAAAGTGCGCGCAAATGACATAGAAAGGGCGCGCAATGACATAGAAAAGGCGCGCACGGTCGATTTTAGGTCGCATTTTGACCCAAAAAAGGCGCTACTTGCGCCGAGCACCAATCGAATAACCTACGACATAACCCGCAACCGCAGTTCGATTTACGGCAAAAACCCTCGAAACAGATCAGCGATTTGCGATCAAAAAGTGGCATTTTGAGACGAAAAAACACGCGAAAACACGATTTTTGAGCCTCCGCAATTCGGACTTACGTCGATTCCGAACGTCAAAAATCGGTCACTTGAGACAGATGTACGGCTTCAATTTGTCCAGCGTCTTTGCGCCGATGCCACTGACTTTCCGCAGGTCTTCAATCGCTTCGAACGGTTTTGCTTTGCGGGCATCCACGATGCGCTCGGCGATTTTCACGCCGATTCCGGGCAATCGCTGAAGTTCCTCCAGCGTGGCGAGATTCACGTTGATGGCGGCATCGTTGGCGGTGATCTTCTTCGCGCCAACGATAACGGGTGCCACCACGGGGCGGCGTTGTAGGCGTTCGACTTGCGGTTCGGCGTCGGGTACGTGAACCCATTTGCGTAACTTATCGAGCGTTTTGCCGCCAATACCGTGCACGGCTTCGAGATCATCGACTGAAGTAAACGTACCCCGTTCGTGGCGATATGTCAGAATCGCGTCGGCCATATTCGGGCCAATGCCAGGGATTTGCAGCAGTTCCGTGCGGTCGACGCGGTTGAGATCGACCGAGGCGAGCGGCACGGCGGGTTGTTGCAGCGTCGGTTGCGTGGCATAGCGTTCGCCGTAACCGCGAAAGATCAGGATGGCAAATGTGACGACGAACAGAACGACGACGAAGTGCGTCCGGGTCCGGTCGCGTGGCGGGGAGTCTATCGGTGGTAGTGTGGTAGCGTCCATCTGCCGTCAAATTCTAGCTCTTTGTTAAAGTCAGCACAACATATCGGCAGCGATTTTCCAGAAATGGCATGGCGGTCAACAAGCGGCGATCAATGCCATCGAGTGTCCGCGCGAACGTGCGATTCGGCCAGACGCGGCGCAACATGCCGAAGAGTTGGAAGCCACGCACGTGCAAATCGGGGAAAATTTGTCGCATCGGCGGGATGTCGCTCGGTTGCAGTGGGCGTTCGTCCGGCGTGCGATCCTTGCCGGGGTACGGCAGGAATCGCCGCGCGAATCGCAACAGCGGATTTCCGCCCCACGGCTCGCAGAACACCGCCACGCCACCCGGTTTTAGCACGCGATACAGTTCCGGACCGGCAATCGACCAATCGAGGTGGTGCAAAATCGCGTTCCCCCACACGGCATCGAACGTGGCATCGGCAAACGGCAACGACTCGCCATCGGCCACGAGGCCATGCACGGTCACGCCGTTCGCCAACGACCGCTCCTCGGCTTCCTGCACGTATCCCGGCGACAGGTCGAACGCGGTCACGGTTGCACCCGCCCGAGCCAGGGTGATGGCCGCCATGCCGTGCCCGCAACCGTAATCGAGCACGCACTTCCCACGCAAGTTCCCAAGCATCTCGAATGCGGGGCGAATCCAGGTTTCGTGGTCGAGAAATGCGGCATCTTCGAAGCGTAAATCGGCACGCCCCGCCCGAAACGACGCTGCGCGTTCGGCAGCTTGTTCGTCGTGAAAACGCTGTTCGGACAGGCGACGTTGCGTGGCCTCTAAAACCGGGTCACTCATTCGATGCCATCGAATAGTTCCGAAACAATAGCGGTGAAGCCGGGAAGAACGTCTTCGCCGGTGAGTGTGTCGGCGATGCGGTAGAGCTTCGCAGTACCATCGGGTTTGTACGCCCAGAGGTTTTTAGTGAGGGGGTAAACGAACCAAATGAGCCGTACGCCCGCCCGCAAATACTCGTCGAGTTTCGTTTCGAGCGCCTCGGCTTCGTCGTTTGGCGAAACGACTTCCACGGCAAGATCGGGGGCGAACGGAACGTTCCCACGCGGTACCCGCCGATCTGGCAATTGCTTCCAGTCGATGAACGACACATCGGGCTTGCGAATGTGCTTCGGCCGATCTGGGAACAAGCGAAACCCGACTTCGGGGGAGCCAATCACGCCGACTCGCTGCTTGCGAACGTAAACTGTCAGCAAGCTGCTCACGTTTGTCGTAACGACGCCGGATTCTGCACCCATACCTGGTTTCTCCACCCAGTCGCCATTGATGAGTTCGCAGCCGCGCCGATCTTCCTCAACGGGAGGGAGAATCGCTTCGAAGTCCGCTTCAAATAGTTCTGGTTCCAAAAGTTCCGCAGTCGCATTCATGTTGCACCTCGGCTAGTTCTGTCCGTAGGATTGTAACAAACATCGCACGAAACAACATTATTTGAAAGCCCAGCGACGGCCATCGCTGAGCTTTCGGAGTATTTCCTGAACCGAAAGTCGTTTGCAACGCGATCCCTATTTTGTAAGTAACACAGACCTGGACTACTGCAAAAGGGGAATCGACGTGTCCACGCCGAACCCGCCGGTTGAATCGACCGACCACGCCGAAGCCCGCCTCGCGAAACTCCGCGAACTCGAAGCCCTCGGCATCGATCCGTGGGGGCAACGGTTCGATGGGCATCAGGGCATTGCGAGTATTCGCGAACTGCCGTGCGAGCCGTTCGACGATGCGAATCCGGGGCCGAAAGTGCGTGCGGCGGGGCGCGTCGTTGGCCGTCGCAAGATGGGGAAAGTCTACTTCCTCGATCTCTGGGATCAGACCGGCAAAGTCCAGGTGATGCTCGGTTCGAAGCAGATCGGCGACGATGGCTGGAAGATCGCCGAACTGCTCGACCTCGGCGACCTCATCGGCATCGACGGCGCGTTCGGTAAGACGAAAACCGGCGAACCGACTATCCGCGCCATGCAACTCACGTTCCTCACGAAGTCGCTCGAACCGCACCCGACCGGCTACTACGGCATGTCCGATGAAGAGTATCGGCTGCGGCACCGCTACCTCGATTTGATCTACACCGCAGACACGTTGCGCCGCGCGCAGCAACGGGTGAAAATCGTACGCGCACTGCGAAACTATCTCGACGATAACGGCTACCTCGAAGTCGAAACGCCGACGTTGCACGCCATCGCGGGTGGGGCGGCAGCGAAGCCGTTCGGCACGCACCACAACGCGCTGGACATTCCGTTATTCCTACGAATCGCACTGGAATTGCCACTAAAGCGGCTGCTCGTCGGCGGGTTGGAGAAGGTCTACGAGATCGGCCGCGTCTTCCGCAACGAGGGGATCAGTCGGCGGCACAATCCCGAATTCACGATGCTCGAGTTGTACCACGCTTACGGCGACTTGTTCACGATGATGGACC
The DNA here is from genome assembly GCA_025353985.1 of Limnoglobus sp. Classification (GTDB taxonomy): domain Bacteria; phylum Planctomycetota; class Planctomycetia; order Gemmatales; family Gemmataceae; genus Limnoglobus. Next base: position 656 of record JANXNT010001084.1, on the reverse strand, counting down.
TGACGGAGAAGGTATTCGTGGCGTGCGTCGATTGCCTTGGTGGCGGTCATACGCGCGGCTACGGCGAACGAGTCATCGATTTCGCGCCGCCGTGGCCACGGGTCAAATACGCGGATATTTTCCAGCAAACGACCGGCGTGGAACTGTTCGACCGCGATGGCGTGAAGGCCAAAGCGACCGAGTTCAAAATCCCGCTCGAACTGCGCGACGATAAGACGAAGATCGCAACGCCGAAAGAGCACGAGGTGCTCATACAGGAACTGTTCGAGCATTGCGTCGAGCCGGAGTTGGCAAAGAGCGACAAGCCGATTTTCGTTTACGATTACCCGGCCGCGCTCTGCCCACTCACGAAGCGGAAGCGCGAGAACCCGGAGTTGGCCGAGCGATTCGAAATGTACGTCGCAGGGATGGAACTCGCGAACGCCTACACCGAACTCAACGACCCGATCACGCAAGAAGCGACGTTCCGGCGGCAACTCACCGGGCAGAACAGCGACGATTCGATGGCGACGATGGATACCGATTTCGTGCGGGCACTTCGCCACGGAATGCCACCCGCCGGCGGCCTCGGCATTGGCATCGACCGTATGGTCATGCTGCTGACGAACACGACGACCATCCGCGATGTGATTCTGTTCCCGCTTTTGCGATCTGAG
>JANXNT010001065.1 GCA_025353985.1 Limnoglobus sp. | reverse complement strand
TGATCGACCCACGTTTTGAGCGTCTGCCGTTGGGCCGGCGTGAGCTTGCGGTTCGAGTCGGGCGGCGGCATCATGTCTTCGGCATCTTTGCTGAACACCCGCGCAATCACTTCGCTCTCGGCACTCTTGCCCGCCACGATCATCGTGCGATCTTTCTTCTTCCGGAACGCACCGTCCTTCGTATCGAGGCGCAAACCCGCCTTCCGTGCGGCTTCATCCGGCCCGTGGCAGTGGTAGCAATTTTCCGAAAGGATCGGCAGGATGTCGCGCGAAAAATCGACCGCCGCACGCGCAGGAATCGTCGCAAACAACAGGCAAACCATCGAACCGAGTCCGCAATTTCGCAACAGCATCGGGCCGTTCCTCGACGATTGGCAGGAAGGAGCAGACCGGTATTATAGTGTCACGACGCTGCGGGGCATATGCCCCGCAGTGCGGCTTCGGTTAATGCACGCCGTTCGCGGAGGGTCGCAGCAGCGATTCGGCGACTTCGGAGACGTCGGGCTTCTTCACTTCGGCGGCGAACTTGTCGTTCCAGAAGCACCGCAGCGCGATCTGCGCACACCGTTCCTGGAACTGTGCGGGCGTCTCTTGCATATCGGGGTAACGATCGACGAAGTCGAGCATTTCCATGTGCGGCACCTCGAAGGCACCGAGGATGCGGGCGGCCATCTTCCGCTTGTCCGCAAGCTCCATGTACGTCAGTTCGACCGCTTTATCGATCCGTCCGGGCCGCGTCGAGATGAACTCCGTATCGCCGTTGGGCAACTGCCGCGGTTGGCCGAGTGCCACGTCGATCTTGCTGATGTCGTTCGTGGTGACGACGGTGAAAATTCCGTCGGCACGCTCGACGCCATCGAGGCAGTTCAGCAAGCAGTCGAACGTCAGGGGCGGGGCGAACATGCCACCGCCGCGGTTGCCGTTCTTGTCGTCTTGCTCGTCCTTTTTGCCGGGCATCATCATCGAGAACATGCTGCCCTTCCGTGCGACGTTTTCGCGACCGTGGAAGACGTTATCGATGTCCTCGATCAACGCGATACACGGCACGTTCACCTGCATTTCGGACCATGCCTTCGTGAGGTCGTGGTTGCCCATCTCGGCGAGGTTGTACACGTAAATCGGCATGTTCAAGTCTTCGGCAAAGGCGCGGGCGAGTGCCGTTTTGCCGGTGCCGGGAGGGCCGTAAAGCATCCAGCCACGCTTCCACGGGATGCCCTTTTCGATGTACCAGCCTTTGCTCTTCCGCCAGAGTTCGATCTCCTTGATGAGATCCTTCACCCGTTGCGGGAAGATCAGGTTATCGAGCGCCTTGCCGTTGTTCGTGCGAGCTTTGCCGAGTTGCTCCACGGAGTGTGCGAGCAACCGGTACGCGCCTTGTTGGTACCACGACAAGCCATCGCTGCTGCCGCCGTAGTCGTCGTCGCGGTCGCCCCGTTGTGGGATAAAGTGGATGCTGAAGCGGTTCTTCTTCGCTTCTTGATCGTCTTCCACGGACCACGATAGGTTGTTCCGCGCCATACAGGCTTCGCGAATGATCTTCTCGACATCGAGCGTGCCGCGAAGGAACGTGATCGACGAATAGACCTTCGACACGCCCGATGGCGTATCCGACGAACCGCCCGGTTTGCTGGTCGAGTGCTTGTTTTCGAGTTGATTCGAGAACATAAACGGGACCCAGCCGTTCCAGAAAATCAACATGCGGCTGCCGAACAGTTCGTACGGGATCAGGCCGTAGCGACCGTCGCGCTGATAGTCCCAGTTGGCACCGTACATGCGATCGTAGCTGCGCGAACGCTTGTAGTGCTTGATGAGATAGGACACGACCGCTTCGTGTGCGGACTCCGTCGGGATCTCGATCCGCTGAATGAACAAACTGACGATCCGCCAGGCGAAGCCCTTGAGCTTCGACCACATGCTGGCAACAATACCGAGTACGGCCCCCAGCCCGGCGAAAATCCAGGCGTACGGGCCGAGCAGGCTCGCATCAATGGCATACAGATACATGGAATCTCCACAAACACAAATGGCGTTCGGAGGACGGAAGTCCCGGACCGGGTTCGCCAGCCATCAGCTGCCCGGAACGCGCATTGACCTAAGGGCGGCACCATTCCGAACGAGTGGTGTAACCGCCATAAGGTTCGGGTTTGTCGAGTCAAAACGTTTCGACGAGTATCATACGCGGCATGCGACCGAAATTCCAAACGGAATTCGCAACCGACACAAGGACATCGCGTTTTATGAAACTACCGCTGTCCACCATCGCGCACGGCCGGAGTGGCGACAAAGGAAACCACGCGAACATTGCGATCATCGCATACACCGATGCCGGGTTCGCCTGGCTCGATGCGCACCTGACTGCCGAAGTCGTGGCCGCGTACTTCCTCCCACTCGGTGCAACGGAAGTGATACGCTACCCGGCCGCGAATTTGCGCGCGTTCAATTTCGTTTTGTCGAATATTCTTGCGGGCGGTGCAAGCCGCAGCCTGCGTTCGGACACGCAAGGAAAAACGCTCGCACTCGCCTTGTTGCAAATGCCCGTCGAACTGCCGAGCGATCACGCCGCGATGATTTCCAGTTAAAACAGAGACTTCGTCCGTGCGCTCGTCTTTGCCACGCTCGCTTTGCCGCCGAGGGTGTGGATGTAATCGTAGTAGCCCGCGAGTTTGAATTTCTTCGCAGTGTTCGCGGACGACATGTAGCGAATGTTGCCGAAGACCTGGCGTTCGGGTGGCCACGGGCGATCGAACAAACCGAAGCACCAGAGGATGCCGGTGTAGCTGTTCGGGTCGCGGCCATCGGTTGCGTATTTGTTATTGAGTTGTTCGAGCACGCCGTACGCTTCCTCGGGGCTGGCCGACCATTCGAGGACTTTCTTGCCCCATAACATCCGCATATAGTTGTGCATTTTGCCCGTGGCGACGAGTTCGCGTTGGGCCGCGTTCCAGAGTTCGTCGTGCGTGTCGCCGTGCTCCCATTGTTCGAGCGTGTAGTGGAACTCGCGCTTGTCGCTGGCATGCTTATTCAGCGATGTCTTCGCCCACTCGGGCAGTACGCAATCGAGCGTGCCCCCTGTTCGCGGCGAGAAGTCCATCGTCTCGAAGTTAAAACTCGGCGCTTCGCCGGCGACGGCCCAACTCTGGTTCTTGCCCTTCGCGTTCGCCACTTCCAGATTGCGGCAATGGTGCCAGTGGAAGCCGATCTCGCGCCATGTGATTGCTTCATCCAGAAAGCCGTTGACGTTGTCGTCGCGGCAGAAAAAATCGTCCTTGTTGCGCGTCTTGAGGTTCAGCATCTCCGGCGTCCATTTGCCGTTTGCGTTCAGTGTGCCATCGATCACTTCATCGACGGACAGATGCCCGTAATGCAAATACACGCTCAGCCCGCTCGCCGAGTTTCGCGTCGGCGAATCGGGCTGGCTACGTTCGGTCGAATAGCGAGACAGCTTGTTTTTAAGGAAATTCGCGAGCACTGCCTTCCCCGCCACGGTGCCACCCGCTTGGCCCGGCACGATCGGCACAGCGCGATCGAGCGGCAGTTCGTTCACGAATGCGGCCAAGTCTTTCGGCGGCGACCAGAGTTTGAACGGCGCGTCGATAGTACCCTTTGCCAGCCCCGTCACATCGGGTTCGGCGATCGCGCGATGCGTCCACGATTCCGCAAAGAGCTTGTGCATTCGCGGTCGCAAGTGTGCGGCGGCGCTCGTCACTTTTCCCAACAGCGAAAGTGGCACCACGCTGTTGCTATCCACCGCGTGAACCGCCGTGTGCGTCGATTTCGCCAACGCGCGATTGTGCGCCGGCACGATGAACGCGGGGTAATCGTCGGTGACGACGATGCTCGCTTTGTCTGCGAGTGATTTCACCAAGCCGTGGCCGTTGTTACCCGGCGTTTCGACGAACGGCCAGTACGTCAGCCCCATCGCTTTGGCGGCGATCGCGTTGTCGCGCATTCCTTCGAGGATGAAGTGGTGGAACCGCGGCGATGCCCACGGGTAATTCAGTTTCAGTCCTTCGTAAACGACGAGCGGCTTCTTGAGATTGCGTGCGGTGTGGATCGCATAGTCTAGCGCGTGATTGTGCGTCAGACGCCGAAACATCTGGCACCAGTAAAGCACGTACTGCCCGTTCGCGTTCGTCGGCTGGGCGTTGACCTTGCGAATGCGAGTATCGTTGAAAGTCGGCATCTCTTATCTCCTTCGGTTCCCTATCTATAGGAGTGATGCGAAAGCACTTTCTCGAAATCGAAGCCGTCCGCAAACGCTACGGCACGACCGTGGCGCTAAATGGCGCGACATTTGCCGTCGAACCCGGCGAATTGTTCGGCTTACTCGGGCCGAACGGCGCGGGCAAAACCACGCTCCTATCGATTGTCACAGGGTTGATCGATGCCGACGAGGGGACGATACTCCTCGATGGACAGCGGTTCCGGCGGGCGGACCGGCCGCTCCGCAAACTCATCGGCATCGGCACGCAAGACCTCGCGGTTTATCCTGAACTGACCGCCCGCGAAAACGTGATTTTCTTCGGCAAACTCTACGGTTTACGCACGAACGAACTGAAACAGCGTGCGGACGAATTGCTTAGCGCCGTCGGGTTGCACGATCGCGCCAACGACCGTGCGGGCACGTTCTCCGGTGGCATGAAACGGCGGCTGAACCTCGCGGTCGCCGTCGTGCATATGCCGAAATTGCTGTTGCTAGACGAGCCGACAACGGGCGTCGATCCGCAGTCGCGCAACCTGATTTTCGACGTCGTACATAAGCTGAACCGCGACGGCATGACGATCATTTACACGAGCCATTACATGCAGGAAGTACAGGCGCTCTGCCCGCGTATCGCGATTATGGATGCGGGCAAAGTCATCGCCTGCGATACGCTTTCGCAGCTGTTGAAATTGCACCCGAGCAGCCTGTTGGTGAAACTGGACCGCGTGCCAGATCGCTTCTTCGAGACACTCCGCGAACTTTCCGGCGTGCAAAGTGCCGCGTTGCAACCCGATGGTATCCGCCTGACATCCGACGCACTCGGGCCGTTGCTACCGAAACTGGCGCTGGCCTGCGCGACGGCGGGCGTAACGCCAATCGCCTTCGAAACCAACGAATCGACGCTCGAAAACGTCTTCTTGCAGCTAACGGGTCACGCCCTTCGAGATTAATTTCGGCACTTGTTAGCCCGAAGCGCTAGCGAGGGACGGGAAAACCTTCGCTAGCACGTTTAGAAGTTGCGCGACATTGGAGATCAAGCACTGGATTTTTTTCGAACACCTGCGTTTCCAAATGTCAGTCTTCCGGCCTGTAGGGCCGATTCTGTCAGCCCAAGGCGAAGTCGGCGAAGCCTTGGGTATTCGCCGCACCCACGATCCGGCCCTGAAGGGGCCGTTCATCAACCCCCTGCAAGGAATGAGCCATGCCGCAATCGTTGGC
>JANXNT010001032.1 GCA_025353985.1 Limnoglobus sp. | reverse complement strand
TCGTATTCGAGCACCGCCTCGGGCATGCTCAGTTCGAGCACGCCACGTTTCTGGCGTTTCTTGCGAAGCAGCCCCGCCAGGTCGCGCATCCGCTTCAGCGACTGCAATACTTCCGCGTCGTATGGGGCCGCACCTTCTGGTTGCGGCGCGCCGTCGAAGATCGCCTGGACTTCTTCGTAATGGAACCGTTTCTTGTTGCGAATCGCCCCGTTGAAGAACGACACATCGGCCTTCTGAAGCGCCGCCGTGAACTCGATACGGACGGACTTCACGTAGCGTAAATTATCTTGTTGCAGGCTCGCTAATCCGTTCGAGATCAGTTCCGGGAACATCGGAATGACCTTCTGCGGGAGGTAAATACTCGTTGCTCGCTTCTTCGCCTCGGTATCCAGCGGGCCACCGATTGGGGCGAAGTGTGCGACGTCCGCGATGTGTACGGTCAGGATCCAGTGCTTCGTTTTCGGGTCGATCACCACGCTGATGGCGTCGTCGAAATCGCGGGCGTCTTTCGGGTCGATAGTGATAACACAATCGCCGGTGAAGTCGGTACGGCCATCGGCGACTTCACGGAAACGGTCGGCCTGCGAGTGCGCTTCTTCGATCGCTTCCTTCGGGAATTCTTCGGGCAAACCGAAGCCGCGAATGATCGTGAGCAAGTCGACGCCCGGCTTGCCGAGCGGGCCGAGGACTTCGACGATGGCCCCTTCGCCGCGTTCGTCGAGCGTGGGGAAGCGGATCATGTCGATGACGACTTTATCTTGTGACTTCGCGCCCTTGGCAACGAGGTCGCCGACGGCGATGCTGTGCGCGAACACGTTACTATCGACGATTACAAACGCCTGATTGTCGCGTTCGAAGTAAGTGCCGACGAAACTGCGTGTGGCGCGGGTGATGACGCGAACGACTTCCCCGGCGGCATCGTGATTTTGCGTTGCGCGTCGCGTGATGCGGATCAGTACTTCGTCGCCGCTCGATGCGTCGCGCTCCTTGCCTTCGCGAATGAACACATCGGCAACGGGGGCTTCTTCGGTGGCGCTCGGGCGGGCGAAACCGTGCCCGCTGTTCGTGCGTTTATAAATGCCAACAAGGCTACCGAACTGATCGGCCGCGCGAAGAACGTTGTTCTTCCCGAGGTCGATTCGGCCCTCTTGGATGAGCGATTTGAGCGTTTTGCGAAACTGCGGGTATGCGTCTTCATCGACGCCGAGTTTCTTGGCGAGTTGCTTGGGTTTGAGCGGTTGGTAACCCCGCTCGGAAAGGATGCTGAGAATCCGGGACGTCCAGTCGGTCATAATTTCTCCCCGCACGCGGCGGGGCATTTAGGGGTTCCGTCAATCGAATGACTCGCGGACTTCACCGAACATGTCACCATTTTCGCCGCCCTTATAGATGCGGCGTTGCAGGTTGTGGTTGTACGGGGTCCAGGCGGTCTGATTGTTGCGGTCTTCTTTCAAATCACGAAGCACCATATGCATTCGCGTGTCGAGCATGTCGATTTGGTTGAGGAGCATCGCTTCGGGCGTCATCGGCACTTTCGGGCTGCCGTATTCGAGCGTACCGTGATGGCTGAGAATCATATGCTTCAATCGAATGACGAGTTCGCGGGGAAAAGGTTCGCCCGTGAGTTCCGGAACTTTCGCAATCTGCTCAGTAAGCATCTCGACGCCCATCGAGATGTGGCCGAGCAGCTGGCCTTCATCGGTGTAGCCGAAGCTGCGTGCGTAGCTCAGTTCGCGAACCTTGCCGGCATCGTGAAGGAACACGCCCATTAATAGCGTGTCGCGGTCGATGCCGGGATAAAACGGCAACAACCGTTCGGCAATGTCCATCATCGTGACGGTATGTTCGAGCAGTCCCCCGATGTACGCATGGTGGAGTTTCACGCCGGCCGGGCACGCCAGGAAGTTACGGAAATAGTTGTCGTCCATTAGGAAACATTCGGCGAGCGCCCGCAAGTGCGGGTTGCCGAGTTTCAGCAAGTAGCCGCGCAAACGCTCGACCAGCTTGCCGACATCGTGCTCGGTGTGCGGCATGAAATCCGCAAGGTCGATCTTCTCTTCTTCGGCACGTTCAACGTGGTTCAGAATGACTTGCAACGAGCCTTGGAAGAGCTGGACTTTCGCGTCGATGTGAACGAAGTCGCCGTTCTCGAAGGACCGGAATACGGTGTCGCCCGCGTTCCACATCCGTGCGGAGATGCCGCCGGTACGGTCGCGGATCTCGATCTGCACGTAAAGATTGCCGTTGCGGTTGGACCGAAGTTGCTTGTCGCTGACGAGGTAAACCTCGTCGATCGAATCGCCATCGCGCATCTGCTCGACGTATCGCCGACTCATGCCGTCCTGCTTTCATTGCGAAATCAAATGAGAGTTTGTCTCTACAAATCTTACGAATTGAGATCGACTGTGGACGCCATCGCGGTTAACCTTTTCGGAGGGCTTCCTTGTGGATGGCCCGCGCCTCAGGTGCCCACGGTTGCGGGCCGACGCGGAGACCGTCGTTGCGGACGAACGGTTTGCACATCGAACGCAGGCTCTTCACGGTCCAGTTCGGCAATGCCGTGACGGCCCAATAAAGTGCCGCCTTCGAGTGGAAGCCGCTTTCTCGCAAAAGTTGCCCGTAGCGGAGATGGGCCTCGCGATAATCTTTGCGGTCGTAGGCGAGGTACGCGTAGTAAAACTGTTCTTCGCAAAGTGCCTTCCGCAACAGGCGTTTCTCTTCGACGCCGAGGTTCGGTACGCTGGCGAGGTGCGAACGTCGCGTTTCGCAAAACTCGTTCGCCATGCGGTCGACGCCCGTGGTCATTTGCGAGGGGTGTTGCAAGTAAATGGCGAGCATTTCGGGGAGGTATGCGAAGACGTGCGATGCCGCGAGCCGCAGGTATAGCTCCCAGTCGCCGGCGGCGTTGAGCTTCGGTTGGAACAACCCGGCTGCTATGAGCAAGTCGCGACGCTGGAATACCGCGCCCGTGAACACGAGGTTACGACGGATGAGCAAGCGGTGGAACGCAGCCCGTTCAAATATGCGGAACCCGTCGCTGGGCGTGTCCGCGAGTTGCTTGAATTCCTCGCGCCCCGCCCATTCATCCCACGGGGAGAAGCCTTCGTTGTCGTTGCCGACTTGAGCATTTGCAAAAACGATACCGACTTCCGAATGCGTATCCAGGAACGCGAGCATCTTCGGGGCCACGCCTGGCAGCCAGAGATCGTCCGAATCGAGATACGCCACGTAAGTACCAGTTGCGGCTCGTATGCCCATATTGCGGGCGGTCGATAAACCTTGATTCGTTTGGTAGATGTAACGAATGTCGGGGCCGCCGAGTTGATCAATCACAGACTTCGTATCGTCCGTGGAGCCATCATCGATGACGACGATTTCGAGGTCGGATGGCGACACTCCCGAAGCGCGAAGCGAGGCCAGGCACCCCGGAAGGAACGACGCACGATTGTAGGTGCAAACGATCACGCTCAACCGTGGCATCGATGGGTTACCTGTAATCTCGACAGCTTAGGGCAGCAAATCCGCAGATGACTACAAACAATAGGATACATACTACACGGAGTAAGGCTATTTACAATTTCGGAGTGTACCCGAATTTCTTGCCATATCCTCAAAAACTGAATTTTGAACGCAGTTTATCATAATTTCCCTCTGGTAAATCGCAACCGGTTGATAAACTTGTCTCAAACCGATGAACACTGCCACCAATTTTGGTTGTCTTTATGCCAAAGCCAAGCCGATCTGACTCCAGCGACGACGGGTTCGAGATCTTCGACGATTCGGATGACACGCCACCGAAACCGAAACCGACTACGCGCGCCCCGCTACCTCCGGCGAAACGCCTGCCCCCACCGGCCCCGAAAAAGCCGAAACTGATGCCGATTGAGGAACCGGGGTTCGAAGTCATCGACGATACGGAAGTATCCGAGATAACCGAGGAGTACCAGGAATACGACGACCGTGGTCGGCGGCCTCGTAAAAAAGCCAGTCGCGTTTCCAAAAAGAGCCGCGAAGAGATGAAACGTGCCGACAGGGAAGAACGCGAGAAACAAAAGGAAGAGGTGATCAACGAGTGGACGTTGCCGATCTTCTTCATGTTTTTCGGTTTGGTACTGACGCTCGTTTCATCGGCGGGTTACGCACGCAAGGTACCCGAAGCCCAACTGAACGTCGCTGGGGTAATGGCACTGACCGTGATTTTTACTGTGTTCATCATCCCAGTGGCGATTGTCGCACTCATGGTCATCGGCAGTTTGATGGGGATTTCCTATGGCACAGTCACCAACGCCGTGCGCGCGTTGGCGGCGATCACGTTTATGGCCAACGGCATCTATTGGCTCGGAAACTGGATCACATTGCTCGGCATGTTCGTAACGCCCTTACTGGCCCTGGTCGTAACCTTCGGCTTGTTCATGACGTTATTTGATCTCGATCCCCAAGAGACGATGACGTCTATCGGTGCGCTGAACTTCCTGCTTTTCGTCGCGAATCATCTATTCTTGGGTGTGATTGTCATCATCATGGTGTCGAGTGCTAACAGGAAGGACAAACTCCAAGACGATAATCCGCAAGCTTTCCCCGGACAGGTGGACCCAGAGCCTTGGCCACCTGATGGTCGCGGCAACCGCAACCCCATTCCCGATCAGGTACCCGATGCCGACGACAACTGATTACGGTTTTGCGGCGGGTAGTACTTCGAGTTGGATGTTCTTGTAATAAACCTTCGTTTTTGCGCCGCCGTGAATCTGCACGGCGATAATCCCATCGCGTTCGATCTTGTCATCCGTTTCTGTGTAATCGACCGTCAACTTGCCGTTGAGGTGCAACTGAATGCGTGGCCCTTCGCAGCGGATGACGTACTCGTTCCAGTCGTCGAATTTAACGAGGCCATCGATGAGCGACTTTTCGGGTTTCGCAAGCACCTTGTTGCGGCGCGACTCGTCGTACAACGCACCCCAATAATCCTGGCCCGCGTCGGCCTGAAAACCGGACACTTCGTGGTGGTTCGGGATCCGCTTCGTGCGAAACTGCACCCCCGCGTTGGCCTTTGTTTTGTCGCCGAGGAGTTTGAACGTTACTTTCAGTTCGAAGTCGCCGTAGGTTTTCTTTGTGCAAAGAAACTCGTTTCGCGGAACGAGCACATCGAGCGAACCGCCGACAATGCAGCCATCTTCGAACTTCCACGTCTTTTCGGTGTCGCCTTCC
>JANXNT010001027.1 GCA_025353985.1 Limnoglobus sp. | reverse complement strand
GAGACACGATAAACCCCCAACGGTCATCCCACGCCGCACGAACCGTCGTGTTTCGAAGATTCACCACGATCCGCAATCGCAGGGTGAACGTCCCTCGCTAGCGCGTCGGGCTAACAAGATCGGAATTGTGAGTTCCAAATTGTTAGCCCGACGCGCTAGCGAGGGAATCGTGGCGAGTCTTCGAGACACGATAAACCCCCAACGGTCATTCTGGGCGTACGAACCGTCGTGTTTCGAAGACTCGGGGCGTTCCGATGGTTATCCGTCTCCGGCTACGCGTCGTCGTCAATCGCAAACTGCTACCCGAAATTGCGCACGAAAAAACCGGGCTGTGGTTTTACACACAGTCCGGTTTCTGGCGTTAGCCTCGAACGAGATTAGTTACAGCCTTTGCTTGCACCGCAGCCGCCGCGGAGCTTGCCGAACAGGCCCTTGAGCATTCCACCGCGAGCGCTACCGCACGTGCTGGCAGCGACTTCGGGCGATGCGTACGACACCGAAGCAGCGGCTTCGCCACACCCGGCGGCTGCGGCGGCGGCCACTTGCACGGTTTCCGTGTAAGCGACGTTTTCCGTGTAGTTCTCGGTCGTCATTTCGGTGACGCTGACGGTCGACATCACCGTGCGGGTGCCGGTCTTCTTTTCGGTCTTGTAGCTCGTCACGTCGGTTTCGACTTCCTTCGTGACGGGAACCGTGTCGACGACGGTCTTGGTGGCCGTCTTCGTTACGGGGACGCACTTCGCAACCGACACTTGAACCGTCGTAACGACGGGGACCGTCGTGTAGACCGTCTTCGTGCCGACTTCGGTGGTCGGGACGCACTTCGTGACAGCAACGCTAATTTCCTTGGTCACGGGATTCGTCACGGTGACGTTCTTCGTGCCGGTCTTTGTGACGGTCTGGTAGGTCGTTACTGGAACGGTGACTTCCTTGGTAACGGGAACCGTGACGTTGACCATGCGGGTGCCGGTCTTGGTGACGGTCTGGTAGGTCGTCACTGGCGTCGTGACTTGCTTGTTCACTGCGACGTTAACATTGACCGTACGAGTGCCGGTCTTGGTGACGGTCTGGTACGTCGTCACTGGCGTCGTCACTTCGCGGGTCACGGGCACCATGACGTTAACCGTCTTGGTACCGGTCTTGGTGACCGATGTGTAGCTGGTGACGGGGACGTTGACCGTCTCGGAACGCATTTCGCGTTGCATGACAGTCTTGGTGACGGCTTGCATTTCCGTAACGGTTTGGCAGGCCATCGCGGGTGCGGGTGCGGCACATGCAGTTGCCGAAGCGACTGCCGCGGTGTTGCCACCGTGGCCAAGGCGACGGAACAAACCGACTTTACCACTACCGCATGGAGCACAGGCCGCTGGGGCACAAGCTGCGGCGGGTGCGGCACATGCTGCGGCGGGGTCGGCACAGGCTGCGGCGGGCGTGGCACAGGCATCGGTCACGACGGGGACCATAACGGTCTTGGTGACGGCGACGTTTTCGGTGTACGTCTTTGGAACGCAAACCGTGAAGTTACGCGTTTGGGCCGTCATTGTCGTGACGGGAACCGATTCCGTGTAGTTGTAGGTTTGCGTTTGTGGCTGGCAGACCATTTCGGTGATGCTGCGAGTCTGGTTCGTGGTGACCGGAACCATTTCGTTGTAGGTGTACGCTTGCGTTTGTGGCTGGCAGACGTATTCCGTGACCGTACGGGTCACATTCGTGGTGACGGGTACGTATTCGTTGTAGGTGTACGTTTGGGCTTGTGGCTGGCAGACGTATTCCGTGACCGTACGCTTTTCGTTGACAGTAACGGGAACCGATTCCGTGTAGGTGTACGCTTGTGCGACGGTACTTGTGACGTACTCCGTCACCATTTGCTTTTGCATTTCGGTGACTTGCTTCATCACCGTGTACGAATACTGCTCTTGCTTGGCTTCTTGCTTGTAGCTCGTCACTTGACGGGCTTCCATCGTGTTTTGGATTTCGTTGACGGTGTAGTTGTAATTCTCTTGGCGCGACTTCTGCACGTATTCCGTAACCGTCGACTTTTGCTTCGTCACGACCGGAACTTGCACATCGTAGGTGTACGACTCTTCCTTCGCAACTTGCTTCAAGACCGTAACGGGCACCTGACGGGTGCGGGCTTCGGCGCGATACTTGGTGACCGTTTGGGTGGTCATCGCAGGTGCGGCCACGGCGACAGGTGCCGCGCACGCATCTGCGGCGGGTGCCGCCATGGCAACGCCACAGGCTGGAGCTGCAGCGGGTGCGGACGAATCACCGCAAGCGGCGGCAACGGGTGCGGCACACGAGGCGGCAGCGCCATGGCTACCGCTGCGGAACTTACCGCCGAATGCCTGAACTGGGGTAGAGGATGCTGCCATCCATGCGGCCGAACCGATCACCGCAGCAACGAGTACACGACGCTTCATCTCAAGAACTCCAAATAGTGGAAGACTAACTGGCCCAAACCCCGAAATGAGGCATGCGGGCAACGCCAATTGGTTTGTCCATCTTCCCTGATTGACAGTATTGTTCCAGGTTGCCCCAATGTCTCAGGCTACCCAGACCACAGTGAAGATAAGAAAGGTGAACACGATTGACAAGAAAAACTTTGCATTAACTGCGCCGTTTCCCAACAAATATGTAATGATCGTACGGGCTAAGGCCATCGCTTATGGATTGCATTCGCAATTCTCGTACGATTCCTTAACGGAATTCACGTTCCCGTGCGTCAACATGGTTCGCACACTCTTCCAGTCCCGGAGGCTCTTTCATGACATCCCCACAGAAGTGGCTACTGATAGTAGCGGTTGCAGCGATGGTCGCGTCGCCGACTGCGAACATTCGTGCCGAAGATAAAAAAGACAACGATGGCTACGTCGCGTTGTTCAACGGCAAAGACCTGACGGGCTGGAAGATTCCCGAACCGCCGAGCGGCGAGTTCGCGAGCGTCGAAAGCAAGATGGTCGATGGGAAAGTCGTTGCGTTTATCGGCAAGACGAAGGCCGGCAAAGAAGTCACACTGTGGCGCGTCGAAGATGGCGTCATCATCGGTGGCGGCCCCGCGAGCCACATCTTCAGCGAACGCGGCGACTACGAAAACTTCCAATTTCGCGTCGAAGTCAAAATTAACGACAAGGGCAATAGCGGGCAGTATTTCCGCACCGCGTTCGGCCCCGGCTTTCCGAAAGGCTACGAAACGCAGATCAACGCCACGCACGGCGACCAAGTGAAAACCGGCAGCCTGTACCCCGCCGGTAGCCTCGCGAAGTACAAAAAAGACATCACGGTGATGAACACCGCCGCGCACAAGCCCGACGAATTCTTCACGCAAGAAGTGATTGCCATCGGTTCGAAAATCACGATCAAAGTGAACGGCAAAATCACACTCGACGCCTGGGACGACCCGGACCACACCTACAAAAAGGGCCACTTCGCATTGCAAGGCCACGATCCAGGATCGATCATGACCTTCCGCAAAGTCGAAGTGAAAGAACTCAAGTAGAAACGCGATAAGCCCATGGAAGATCGTCCGTGGGCTTATATCATTCGCCTTTATCCAGTTCGGCGTTTGGCAACAGGTCGTGTTTGCGGATGATCTTCCGCACGGTGGCGCGGGCGAGGCCCAGCCAGCGACCCGCGGCGAGCCGATTGCCGTTCACGCGCGATAGCACTTCGGCCGTCAACGTCTTTTCGATGATATCTGTCAGCGATTGATACATCTCGCTCGGTTCGTCTTTTCCGGCCAGTGCCACCCGTGCCGTCACCCAATTGCGGATTTCGTCTGTCACGATTTGTTCAAATGCAAACGGTACGCCTTCGTTTGTGGCCACGGGTAAGTGTTCCGGGCGGATCGGGCCACCGCGGCCGACGATCGTGGCATGTTCGATAGCGTTCCGCAACTCACGCACGTTCCCCGGCCAGATGCGATCTTGCAGTTCCTTCAGCGTGTCGGCGGGGATCGTTGCCGGTTGCCGCGAGATCGACTCGGCGAAATGCTGCGACAACACGGCAATATCGGCACCGCGTTCGCGTAGTGGCGGCAGATGGATCGGGTACACGTTCAACCGGTAAAACAGATCGTGGCGAAATCGCGATTCCCGAACCGCCAGCGCGAGATCGGCATGCGTCGCCGAAACGATTCGCACATTCACCGGCAGCGTTTGCGTGCCGCCGACGGGCAGAATCTCCTGCCGTTCCAGCACCCGCAGCAGTTTCGCTTGCACCGCAAGCGGGATGTCCGCAAGTTCGTCGAGGAAGATCGTGCCGCCATCGGCGAGCGAAAGCAACCCCGTTCGCGAACGTTCGGCACCGGTGAACGCGCCTTTCACATGGCCGAACAACTCGCTCTCGACGAGGTTCGGGTTCATCGCCGCCACATGAACCGGCAAGAACGGTTTGTCCTTTCGCGGGCTGTTCGCGTGGACCGCACGGGCAACGAGTTCCTTGCCCGTGCCGCTCTCGCCCGTGATGAGCACGCAGGCATCGGTGCCAGCGACCATCGCGATCCGCTTGAACACGTTCTGCATCGCGGGGCAGTGGCCGATGATTTCTTCGGCAACCGCAGTGAGTGTCGTCGTTTCCGTCGGTGTGTCTTGCGATGCGAGTGCGCGTTGCACGGTATCGAGTGCCTGCGTGAGATCGAACGGCTTCGCCAAATAATCGAAGCTACCCGCTTCGACGGCCTTCACGGCCGTGGACAAATTCCCGTGTGCCGTCATGATGACGAACCGCGCCGAGGGTGCGAGGGATTGCATCTTCCCTAATGCGCTCAGGCCATCGATCCCCGGCAAGCGCACATCGAGAAACACGAGCGCAGGCGGCAACGCAGCCAGTTTTTTGAAACCATCCTCCGCAGACGACGACACCGCCACGACGTGCCCGGCACGCTCAAACGCACGCCGCAGCGCCCACGCGATCGATTCTTCGTCGTCGATGATGAGGATGTTCGCCATTACCACTTTCAGAAATCGGTGATTTTGGGTAGCCGGTGCGTACTGCGTTCTTCTTCTTTTCTGGTAGCCGCAGGTCTTTAGCCTGCGCGGGGGCAAATACTTTAGAAAACCAGTCGTGGCGAGTCTTCGAGACGCGACGCAAGAGGCACACGGGTGATGGGTGCTGCCGCTCCCATGGTACAACCATGGG
>JANXNT010001019.1 GCA_025353985.1 Limnoglobus sp. | reverse complement strand
CGGCGGACTTACGTCGCGCCGTTCGCCACTGGGCTTTTACGTGTGAGATGTGTACCAATCAGGTGGCGACGGCGACGGCTTGCTTGTGTACGGCGGCGAGTTGCTGTTGTTGGTGCAATGGCAAGAGTTCTTGGCGGTAGATGGCTACGTCGCGGGGAGCTTCGATTCCCAGGCGAATCTTGCCGCGGTCGATGTCTACGACCGTAATGCAGATATTTTCGCCGATGTAAATCTTCTCTCCGAGCTTACGACTAAGAACCAACATTGCGCCACCCTCCTGCTGTGCGTCTTGTGCTGATGCGATATGCGCTAGCTTACGCCACGGAATGACTCCGCGCCGCATAGGTAGGGTGGAAAGTATGGGGGCGATACGAATCCGTTGTGGCGTAGACAGAAAACACTGCTCTCCCCTTACAACCGGACTAAGCGGAGCCGCGAGATTTGTACCCGCCGTACCGATTGTACGTCGGCAATCGGGCCACTTGCATCGATCCGCGCGCCGTTCCGTTCATTCGCAATCGAAACTTTTCCGGACAATCGCCATTCTCGTTACGGTCGAAAATTGCGGCAGGAAATCTCGTTGACATCCCCCATCGCTTGACGGACGATGCGTTCCTTCGGAACCTCTTTCAACATGGGTGATCGCGTATGTTCTCTTTCTGGAAACGCTGCGGAATTGCGGGCATTAGCGTCGCCTGCCTGATGCCGTTCGTGGCCGCGCAAACGCCACCGGTCGTGCCCGACGATGTGAAATTCGAGGCGGGTATCGAGTATGCGAACCCCGACGATCAGCACTTGATGCTGAACATCGCACGGCCAAAAACCGGCGACGGCCCGTTCCCCGCGATCGTCTGCATTCACGGGGGCGGCTTCCGTGCGGGTAAGCGCGAAGGTTACGACGGACTAATTATTCGCCTTGCACAGAAGGGCTTCGTCGCGATGACGGTGTCGTATCGGCTCGCGCCGAAGTACCAGTTTCCGGCAGCCGTCCACGACACGAAGGCCGCCGTGCGTTGGGCACGGGCGAATGCGGCGAAGTACCAAATCGACCCCGCACGCATCGGCACGACGGGCGGTTCGGCAGGCGGGCACCTCGCGCAATTTCTGGCATTAACAGCAGGCGTGGCGGAGTTCGAAGGCACGGGCGGCAACGCGAAAGAATCGAGTGCGGTGGCGTGCGTGGTGAACGTTTACGGGCCGAGCGACTTCACGAAATCGTACGGCAAAAGCGTCGATGCGGCCGAGGTGCTACCGCTGTTTCTCGGTGGCAATTTAGAGACGCACCGCAAACAACATCTGAAGGCCAGCCCGCTGTATTGGGTGACGCCGAACGCCGCGCCGACGCTGTGCATTCATGGCACCGAAGACAAATACGTCGCCCACGAACAAGCCGTCTGGCTTGTGGACAAGCTAAAAGCGAGCGGCGCGGATGCGGAACTGCTGACGCTCGAAGGCGCAGGCCACGGCTTCAAAGGCAAAGACGCCGAGACGTCCGATGCGGCACTGTTCGCATATTTCGCCAAAATGCTGAAGAAGTGAATGCAGTGGACCCCATCAGTCCGGCGCAGATTCGGAGGACAAAATCACCTTCAGGAATGTGAGCGAGATTCGTCGTTGGCGTAGAACGCCGTTGTCTCGGAGGCGTGGTCGGATTTGATGCGTCCACTCGTAACGGGCTTCGTCGGCCATGACGAGTAAACTTCCCGCAGCCAACGTTAATTGGAATATCGGATCGGAATACCGATGGCGAAACTCCATCTCGCAGGACGACCCAAGACTCACCGAGGCAATGCGATTGTTGAAACAAGGCTCGCAATCGACATGAGCCGAAATGCCCTGCCCAGGTTGGTATTCGTTCACAATCAACTGATCTGGAATCTGATCAAATGCAGGAACAGACTCCAATCGCGAAAGGAGACTGTCAACGAAACTTGGCAGCCGTCCTGCATACATCGACGACACAACACGCCGAGCTTTGTAATCGTACCGATAGCCATAGTGCTGCACTCGACGCTGCAACTCCAAACTCCAGTTTTGGGCGTCGATCGCATCAATGAGTAACTGCTGCACCGCAGACGGAATGAACGAGGGCAAATACGACAAGCCAACGGGCCAGATCGGAGCCTGCTCCGGAAATAGGCTCGGGGTATTCATTGGGCACCTTTCAAAATCAGGCAGTCGTTGACAAACCGGGCCAAGTCACTTTCTATGGCGAACGTCGCGGCGAATTCCATTTTCACGATCCGCGCCGGTTGTGACGCTTCCGCTCGGTAACGTCCCAGTTCTGCTCGGATTTCGATCTGGAACGTTGCCTATCATCGTTTAAGATGGGCGAAATAAACCGATTTTGCCGTGCGACATTCCTGCGCAGGAACACCCTATGCCCGTTCGTTTCTGGATCGCGATTTGTGCGATTGTCGTTGCAATCACGACCACCCGTGCGGATGAACCCGAGAAGAAGAAGTCGCCGAAGGAACTCGCGGCGCTGAACTATCGGCTGGTCGGGCCGTATGCGGGTGGGCGTGTATCGCGCGTGAGTGGCGTGATTGGCGACCCCCTCACTTACTACGCGGCTGCGGCATCAGGTGGCGTCTGGAAGTCCGGCGATGCGGGCATCACGTGGAAGCCAATCTTCGACGACCAACCGACCGCGAGCATCGGCAGTATCGCCGTCGCGCCGAGCGACCCGAATGTCGTGTATGTGGGCACGGGCGAAGCGAACATTCGCGGCAACCTTTCGCCGGGCGCGGGCATCTTCAAAAGCACCGATGCCGGCAAAACTTGGAAGCACGTCTGGAAGCAAATCGGCCAGATCGGCACGATGGTCGTTCACCCGAAACAGGCGGAGATCGCGTATGCGGCGGTGTTGGGGCACGCCTTCGGGCCGAACGCGGAGCGCGGCATTTACCGCACCACCGATGGCGGGCAGACATGGGCGAAGGTGTTGTTTCAGAACGACGCGACGGGTGCGTCCGATGTCGCGATTGACCCGAGTAACCCGCGGGTGGTGTATGCCGGTTTCTGGCAGGCACTGCGTCGGCCGTGGGAACTGACGAGCGGTGGCCCCGGTTCGGATCTGTGCGTCTCCCGCGATGGCGGTGACACATGGGTGTCATTGAAATCGAAGCGCGACAAGAACGGCCTGCCGCCGGGCATCTGGGGCAAGATCGGCGTGACCGTGTCGCCCTCGAACGGCAACCGGATATATGCTTCGATTGAAGCCGAAAAGGGCGGGCTGTACCGTTCCGATGATGGCGGCGAAAGTTGGTCGCTCATCAACGGCGAACGGATCATTCGCCAGCGGGCCTGGTACTATTCGACGATCGTCGTTCACCCGACGAACCCCGACGTGTTGTACATGCCGCAAGTGCCGATGGTGAAGAGCATCGATGGCGGAAAATCGTTCCAGATAGTGAAGGGGATGCATCATGGCGACCACCACGATTTATGGATCGACCCGGCGAACCCGAACCGCATGATTAACGCGAACGATGGCGGCGTCGACCTCAGCAGCGATGGCGGCAAGACGTGGCACGCACCGCCGTTGCCGCTCGCGCAGTTCTACCACGTGAGCGCCGACAACCGCACGCCGTACCGCGTCATGGGCTGTATGCAAGATCTCGGCAGCGCGAGCGGGCCGAGCCATTCGCTGAAACCCGGCGGGATCGGCCTCGGCGACTGGACGACTGTCGGCGGTGGCGAAGCCGGGCACTGCATCGCGGACCCCACCGACCCCGACATCGTCTACGCCGGGGAGTACGGCGGCATCCTGACTCGCTTCAATTTCCGCACGAAACAAGCCCGAAACATCACGGTCAACCAAGTGAACCCGTCGGGGATCGACCCGGCGAAGATGGCGTATCGCTTCCAGTGGACGGCCCCGATTTTGATTTCGCCGCACGACGCGAAGACGCTGTACCACGCGGGGAACGTGCTGTTCCGCACCCGCGACGGTGGCACTACGTGGGAGGCCGTGTCGCCCGATCTCTCAAGGAACGACAAGCAGAAACAACAATGGTCTGGCGGGCCGATCACCGGCGACAACACCGGCGCGGAAGTCTATTGCACGATCTTCG
>JANXNT010000942.1 GCA_025353985.1 Limnoglobus sp. | reverse complement strand
GCTGAATATCGTCTAGAGCTTGCAGACAAACAAATCAGACGCATTGAAAAAAAGATTGACCTTCTCTCTAAATTTCCATTGGCAGGACAACAGCGATTAGACATCTCTCCAAACCTGCGAAGTATTCCAGTCGATCGGAGGTCTTGCTCTATCACGTTGATCAACAAGGTGAGCGGACGATCGTTGAAATCGACAGAATCATCGACGGAACAAGGAACCTACAGAGCCTGTTTAATGATTATGTTGGTCCGTTACAGTGCAACGCCTTTTCAAAGGTGAGGGCATTCTCGATGAGGATGAGCCTGACTTTCTCGTAGCCATCCCGGATACTGGGATATTACCTTGCGCGCCAATCATTCATCGCGATCGAATCTACGCTCGAACTTTCTGGTACAAACGCATCCGATCTTCGGCGGAATGTGAAACCAGTCTGGCTAACAATCCCGATAGTGGAATCGGAGTCTCACTCCGTTTAACCGCTGGCTGGGTTCATCCAGAATCGGGATACATCCCTTCGCCGCAACTCGGCGAACCACTTTTTAACATCACGCATGCCGTGCAGATTTTCAATAGGGTGCCTGGCAGACGATTATTTGTTTTCGCAAATTCGTGGGGAGTGGAATGGGGCTACGATGGGTTCGGCAAGCTCCCTTACGATTACTTCGACCGTTATGTGTTCGAGTGTTGGGACGCCATAGTTAAACCGAAAGAGTTGCGTAATTTTCGCAGCAAAAACCTGGCAAAACGTGGCAGTCAGAGCTGGAGCGGGTTGGACGAACAAGGCCGCAAAGTCTACGGGTTCGAGATCGGCGACCCTACGACCGATGAACGACACGGTTGGGCATTTGCGATCGAGCGCGAAGGTCGGCTCGAAGTGGAAGAATTGTTCGTCCGCCACGATTTCCGCGGGTTGGGAATCGGACGTTGGTTAGCCGAACGTATTGCCGAACTGGCACGGATCAAAGCCGTGCCAGTCGCGGTCTGGGTATCGTTTGCCGACAGCAAACGCGAAAGCGAGAAGACCTACCCGATGCTTCTTGCTATCGCTCGAATACTGGGCGTGCGATTCCAGAAATCGCCGGTGAACTGGGCGGCTTACTACGCCACTTCCGACGGAGACGGAAGCGACACGCCGATTGAGCCGAGCGAGTTCCCTGCACGTCCGCGCTCTCCGTTTAATGTGATCGCAGCAGCGGCGTTGGCATTGTCGAGTTTCGAGCCGCATTTGAATGGGAGTGCGAACGGTCGCGCACCCATCGTTGTGCAAGCGACCAACCAGGATACAGAGGTTACGATTGGTAGCGCCGAGTGGGATGCGATGACGGAACGGCGAGCGAATCTCATCGTGAAAAAGAGCAAACAGTCGCTATCCGCAGACGAGTTGGCCGAGTTTCAGCGACTTCAACGAATGACCCATCTCTCGCTGGAGAAAGCGTATCCACGCCCACGCTTGACCGAGGAAGAACGGGCCATCATCGAGCGCGCACTTGAGCATTCCCACAACGACACTCCGTGACAAATCTACCGAAACCGTTTCTGTACCCGATTGTCCCACACCTCCGCAAACACGGACCGTCGGGTTACATCGATTACAAATCGTACAAGCCGTGGCTGCGCGATGAATTCGTATTTCGCTGCGTCTATTGCATGGAGCGAGAAGTTTGGCATCCCAGCCGGGACGGTGGATTTTCGTGCGACCACTTCGATCCGAAAGCGATCTATCCCGAACGCATGAATGATTACACCAACCTCGTTTATGCATGTCTGAGGTGCAACTCAATCAAAAATATGCTACCACTCCATTTGGACCCAAACGAAGTTAGTTATGGCGAACATCTCTACGTGGATGATTTGGGTAAA
>JANXNT010000856.1 GCA_025353985.1 Limnoglobus sp. | reverse complement strand
ATCTGCGAGTGGAATTTCGATCGGAAGCGAAGTGAGCGAAAATGTCTCCTCGATGCCGTGGAACACTTTTAGCAACCACGTCCCGTCAGTTTGGCGGACGAGCCGGTGAATCTGCGGTACGTCCTGCGAGATGAGAATGTATTCCTGCAACGACTCGATTTGACCGTAGTGCCGGAGCTTGACGTTCCAATCATATCGCTCCGTAGCGGGCGATAAAACTTCGATGAGAATCTGCGGATTGACGATCGTGTTCGCGTCACAGTCAGCCAGTTCGATGGGATTGCAAAAGATGAGAATGTCGGGGTAAGCAAACATTCCCGTTCGTTCAACGTTTATGCGTTGATCGCTAGTGAACACTTCGCATGGCCCGCCTATCAGCCCATTCCCGATTTCGTAAGCCAAATTACTTTTAATGCGATTATGTTCGATGCTCGCACCGGCCATCGAGTACATGACGCCATCGTAAAAATCAGATTTGAACTCAGCATCTCGCTCGATGGCGAGATACTCTTCGGCCGTCAGTTTGCGTTTCGGTAAAGCCGTCATCGGGTATCTCCTCGGACAGTGTGGGGCACGTTCGGAACGTGCCCCGTGTCGATTCGACTTACTTCCCGGCCTTTGCGGTCTGGTAGAGTTCATCGACTTTCTTCCAGTTTACCACGTTCCACCATGCATCGACGTAGCCTGCTCGCAGATTCTGGTACTTGAGGTAATACGCATGTTCCCAGATGTCGCAGCCGAGGAGTGGCACGTGGCCATCCATCAGCGGGCTGTCCTGGTTCGGCTTCTTGATGGTCTTGATAGCGCTCGCGGTCGGATCCCACACGAGCCAACTCCAACCGCTGCCGAACTGCGTGAGTGCGTTCTGCTTGACGGTGTCCTTGAACTTCGTGAAGTCGCCGAACGTGGCCTTGATCGCATCGCCGATCGCGCCGGTCGGTTCGCCGCCCGCGTTCGGGGCCATGATTTCCCAGAACAACGAGTGATTGTGGTGCCCGCCACCGTTGTTGATGACCGCCGGGCGGATCGCCTCGGGGACGCTCTTGATGTTCCGCAACAGGCTGACGATATCGTGCGCGGCCAGTTCGGCATGATCCTTCAACGCATTGTTGAGGTTATCGACGTAAGCCTTGTGGTGCTTCTGGCTGTGAATTTCCATCGTCTTTGCGTCGATGTGGGGTTCCAGCGCATCGAATGCGTACGGCAACGCGGGTAGCGTATGTGCCATTGTGAGAATCTCCTGAAGAGTGTGCGGAATGCCTCGACCACGGTCATTCTAGGAGCGTCGTACGCGATGCCACGCTTGGAAATGGTGAACCGCTAGGTTTTTTGAACTTCCTCGAACTCTCATCGTTTATTCCCGACTCTCTCACGGCGTTTCTGGATAGTATAAAAGTACCGCTAAATCACCCCATTGATTCTCGCTTCCATAGGCACCCATGTTTTCCTCTGCAGACCGTCGTGCGTTCCTCGGCTCGGCCTTCGCAGGCTTGGCAGCCAACCTCGTTTCCGCCGCCGATCCCAAGCTGATCGCGCCGAGGCCATCCGAAGATTTCGCCTTCCAGCCAAACACGCTGTTCCTCACGTGGCTACGCGACCCGACCACCACGATGACCGTGCAATGGATCGGCGCAGTCGGCGAAACCGACGACACGACGATCCGATATGGCGAAGTCAACTCGGCGGATTGGATCTTGGCGAAGCCGACGGTGAAGCCGTACCCGACGACCGAACTCAAAGTGTTCCGTACGGAACTGACGGAACTGACGCCGGGTGCGGACTACGAATTCCGCATCGGCAAATCGTCGCCGACGTACAAGTTTCGCACGATGCCTGCGAAGGCGACGAACCCGATTCACTTCGTCACCGGTGGGGATTGCGGGATCAATTCGCACACGATTGCGAACAACATTCAGGCCGCCGCGCAAGACCCGATGTTCGCCGTCATCGGTGGCGACCTCGGCTACGACAACGGCAAATCGGCCGATGTCAGCTTGGCGTTCATCCGGAATTACAGCCGGCACATGATCGGCCGTGGCGGGCGGCTGATTCCGCTGATCGCGGGTATCGGCAATCACGAAGTGGCGGGCGGTTACAACCAGAAGCGCGACAAAGCGCCGTTCTTCTACGCGCTGTTCGACGGCCTTTACAAAGACACCGGCTTCGCGACTTTGGATTTCGGCGACTACCTCAGCCTCGTCATGCTCGACACCGGGCACACCTCGCCGATCGGTGGCGAACAAGCCGACTGGCTAGAAAGGACCCTAAAAACCAGGGTCGATCACCCGAACGTATTCGCGGTCAACCACGTGCCCGCATACCCGTCGTATCGCACGATGGGCGCAACGCTACTGACGAAATCCGGCACCGGCGACGAGAACCGCAAGTATTGGGTGCCATTGTTCGAGAAGTACCGCGTGCCCGTTGTGCTCGAACACCACGACCACACCTTCAAGCGAACGAAGCCACTGATTAACGGCCTCGCCCACGACAACGGCGTGCTTTACCTCGGCGACGGTTCATGGGGTCGCATACGCCCACCACAGCCGCCCGAAAAGCTCGGCCACATGGCCATTATGGCGGGCGAATATCACCTGACGTTGCACCGCATCCAGGGCAAAGATCGCTTCCACATGGCCCTCGACGAAACCGGCCGCATCATGGACGTCAGCCACTCCGGCCAACGCACGCAAGGGCTATGCACCGTGCCCGTCGCGAAAGGGTGAGGCCAATGGCACTGACTTTCTGATGCAGCTGGCCTAGGCCGGTGCAGAAGCAGCCTCTCCACAATTCTCAGGCTTGCGGGGTCACAGCTACAAGAAGAGAAATTTTCCGCGTCATCCTTGTTCTGGTTTCTATTACGGAGAGAGGCTTCTGAAAGCCTGGTTTTCCGGCCTGTAGGGCCGGTTCCATCAGCCCAAGGCAACGCCTTGGGTATCCGTCGCACCCACGATCCGGCCCTGAAGGGGCCGTTCATCACCGTGCAAATCCCCAGGCGGCCCGTTTCAATCGGAATCGTTTCTGGCTGAATTTTGAATTTTGAGAACAGGAAATCGCATGGGCTTTGCAACATGAACGGCCCCTTCAGGGCCGATAAACATTTCTACACAATACCTAAGGCGTTGCCTTGGGCTGACAGAACCGACGTTTCAGGCCGGAAGACGAGCATTTCGCAATCGAACCAAAACCGGGATGACTCGAATACGCCGGACTCGATGTAGTGAATCAGGATGCGGTTTGTCTCAATGCCGAGGGTGGCTGCTCGTTCGGTGCAGTCGGCTCGCAATTGGCTCGGATTGCTGCCGTGATCGAGGAATTGCCCACCGGCATATGCGATGAACTCCCCTTCGTATGCCTCGAACTGCCCGGCTTTCAATGCGACTTGCATCGTTCGAATATCATCGAGCTGTTGCAACAACTCTGGTGAGCGTTGGATTTTAGGGCCGCGTGTGAGAACTTCCGTTGCACGGATTCCGATTGCGTAACAGAGGCTGTCCGGATTTCGGCAGGTCCAGCGGATGCGGCCATCGGGGGTTTCCACTGGTCCTCGGTTCGGCTCTTCCTTGGTAAAACCCGAACTTTTGTGCGCGACAAATGAGCCAGTTTTCAGACGCAGTCGGCCTTTCGCTTGCACGGTGACATCGAGTTGTTCGGTTGGGTAGTCCAATTCGATAAGCAACGCATCGCCTTCTTCGTCGAGCAATTTCGGGAACCCGTGCAGACTCGTGCAGATCACTTCCACCAAATGCCTTTGCGACACGGTCGTTGCGAGGCTCGAATCGTGTAAAGGAACATTTATGGTGTCTTTTGGCGACAAGGCCAAACGGCTCCGGGTGAATTGCGAACATAAACAGCGTTTTCGTCGCTTTAAGTGATACCGTCGCGCGAAATATCGACATCGCGTTTGGCCACATGGTTCGGGGTTATGGAAATTAGCCGCGACGCGCAGGCTTTGCGTAGCGGAGCGTGTGGCGGAAACTCTCCGAGCGAACGTGCATAAACCGACATTACCGAGCCGATTCCCCGCAAGGGGTCGGGTGCGAGACTCTCGCCCGTTTTCACGATCCCGTACTCTTGCGAAATCACTATTGCGTGGTTGCGCATCACCCGACCCCTTGCGGGAATCGGCTCAGAAATACTGTGAATCACGACGGAAAGCGCAACTTCAAAACGCGCACGCGCTCCGCTGCGAGGACTCCGTGTCGCGGCGAATTTTCTGTTCCGTTTATTGAACGTTTCTCATCTATCGTAATCGTGACCGATTTTCGTTGACAGCCAAAATCCAATGATTTATATGTTAGTTACGCCCAACACCCTCCCCTGTTCATTTTCGAGGTTTTTTATCATGTGTCGTAACCCTTCTCTCCAACGACGGGTCGGCTTCACGCTGATCGAACTGCTCGTCGTCATCGCGATTATCGCGATCCTCATCGGTCTGTTGTTGCCTGCTGTGCAGAAAGTCCGCGAAGCGGCGGCTCGTGCGAAATGTACGAATAACCTCAAGCAGCTCAGCCTTGCGATGCACGGCTACCACGATGTGAACGGCTTCTTACCGCCGGGCGCAGCCAACGACCTGCCACCCGTCGGCACCGCTACCACGGCTCAGTGGGGATCGTCCTGGATGGTTTACATCCTGCCTGGCATCGAACAAAACGCGATTGCCAGCCAATGGCAGTATTACGGGCACAGCGGTTTCGTGAACTCGAACAACGATGCGGTTGTGAGGGGCCTTACGATTCAAACCTACCGCTGTCCCTCCAGTACCGTGCCCGCATTAATGGCGGCTCGCGGCGGTGCGGGCGGGGCGCTCATGAATCACTCGTACACCGGGATTGCCGGTTCCGTGCTGACGGGAACGGGGATCAATAACACTTCGATTTATAACGTCGGCTGTTGCAACGGTTCCGGTTCGCTCGCAACGGACAACGGTATCATGACCTCGGGTGGTAAACCCAAACTGACCGACATTACGGACGGTACGAGCAACACCTGGATGGTCGGCGAGCAGAGCGACCACGTTCGCGATCCCGCCAATCAACCGCTGACCGCAGGCTACACGTCGGGTATCGGCAATAGCAGCGGGCTTTACGGCTGGATCATGGGGTCCGGCATTGGTCAAAATCAATCGGTGGCGGCATGGGGCGATAGACGGCACTTCAACTGTACCTCGATCCGTTACAACATCAACCAACGCGGTTTGGTTCCGGCTGGGACGAGCGCCACTAGCGCTACCGCCGCAGCGGCAGGGATCAACAACGACGTCGGTACCAACTTCCCGCTCAACTCGAGCCACACCGGTGGCATCAACGTCGCGCTCGGCGATGGCAGTGTGAGATTCGTGCGCGATTCGACCGCACAGGTCGTCATGCACGCCTTCGCGACCAAATCCGGTGGCGAAGTCAGCACCGACAATTAGTCGGATCGCTGGCGCAATTTGATAGCCCAGGGGTACGACGAAGCGTCTAACCCTGGGCTGCGTGATTTAACCCCGTTGGGGTAAGAATTGGCGTTTTCCCCCTGTATTCGTAGCGGAAGTCGTGAGACTTCTGACTGTAGCCCTCTCGCTCCGCGAGAGGGTAGCAACAATCCGGACCGAAGCGTTGTCGAGTGATTCTTCTGGCATCGCTTTCCTCTCGCGGAGCGAGAACGCTACGTTAGATCCCCCTCCCTTACATCAGGATGCAATCATGAAGTGGTTCCTATTTGTCGCGACGATGGCTTTCCTTACTGGCTGTGGTGGCGGGGCTTCGAATGTGGCCGCCCCCGCAGCGTCCAAAGTGTCCGGTACCGTTCAGCTGGACGGCAAACCGATGGCCGGTGGTGAGATTCGCTTCAATGCACCCGGCCAACCGGTGAAGATTCTGGAAATCAAAGACGGAGCGTTCTCGGGCGACGTCTACCCCGGCAACAATCGCGTCGAAGTTCTTTGGCAGAAGGATGGCCCGCCGAACCCGATGGACAAGAAACTCCCACCGATGGTTATCAACACGGTGGCCCCAGAGTTTTCGGGAATCCAGTCCACCCTCAAACAAGACGTTCCCGCCGGCGGAAGCACGGGCCTCACGTTCGAAGTCAAATCGGCTAAGAAGTAGTGGCCTACACGATTTCCGCAGGTCAATCAGTTTTAGACGATTTGACGTAAGTCGGAATTCGTGTTTAGCACGGACGTACCCAAAAGTGTCTCCAAATGACACAGAAGTGCGCGCAAATGACATAGAAAGGTCGCGTCCGGTCGCTTTTTGGTCGCTTTTGGTCGCTTTTTGGTCGGTAGTTGCGGCAAGTTGAGACACGATGACGCTCGACGCAAACCACGACATGAGTGCGAGATACGGCAAAAACCCCACGAACAAATCAGTCGTTTGCGATCAAAAAGTGGCATTTTGAGACGTAAAAAACACGAAAAACACGGTTTTTGAACTTCCACAATTCGGACTTACGTCGATTACGAGAGGCGAAAAATCGGTCATTTGTACAATAACGGGAGATCGATTGATGCGATTCCCGGAGCTGAGATGGATGCCAAGAAGAAAAAGGTCCGCGTCGCGATGCGGCGGAACATGTCGAAGCCACCGCGTGGCAACGACATTACGCGGCAATACGCCGAAGATGCCGCCGAGACCGAAGATGCCACTTCGGGCGAACGGGTCCGGGCAAAGGGGGATTTGTCGCGCCACCGGACGATCACCATTGATGCGGATACGGAAGCCGGGATGCCAGGGGCGAGTGCGAGCGAATGCCTACCGGGGCGCGTGTTCAAGGTCCACGGGTTGTACAGTTACATCGAGTTAGGCGATGGCCGCACCTTCCGTTGTACCGTACGCCGACTGCTGAAAAGCCTAATGACCGACGAGCGAAGTATCGTAACCACGGGCGACAACGTCTGGGTTCGCCCCGGCGACGAAACCACACGAACCACCGGCGCAGATGGCGTTTCGATACCCGAAGGCGTAATCGAGAAGATCGAATCGCGGCACGGCGTACTCACAAGAGCCTCACGGCGACGCGAACACGTGCTCGTAGCCAACGTCGACCAACTCGCGATTGTGGTTTCGCTCGTGGAACCCGATCTGAAGCCCCACTTGATCGATCGCTACATCGCAGCGGCCGAAAAGGGCCAACTCAAGCCGATTCTCTGCCTGAACAAGATCGACAAAGCCGACCCCGTCGAACTCCAGCCGATGGTCGGCGCGTATTCGCAACTCGGCATCCCGACAATTCTCACCAGTGCAAAGACGGGAATGGGCATTCCTAGGCTCATCGGCCTTCTACGCAACCGCGCCACGGTGTTCTCCGGCCAATCGGGCGTAGGGAAGTCGTCGTTGTTGAATGCCATCGAGCCAGGGTTGGCGTTGCGCGTGAAAGCCGTCAGTGAGGTCAACCACAAGGGGAAGCACACGACGACGACGGCGGAACTGATCCGCCTCGAAACCGGCGGCTGGGTGGTAGATACCCCCGGCGTGCGACAATTGCAGCTATGGGACGTGAAAAAGGAAGAGATCGAAGGCTTCTTCCGCGAGTTCCGGCCCTACGTGCGTGGTTGCCGATTCCCCGACTGCACGCACACGCACGAAGTCGAGTGCGCCGTGAAGGCCGCCGTCCGCAAGCAGTTCATCTCCGAACGTCGCTACCTCAGCTACCTCGGCATGTACCACGGCAACGACGAGTAAGGCTTTGCCCAGTTTCAGCAATCGGCATAACCGTTCCGGGTTGCCGACAGTCCGCGCCTTCTGCAATCGAAAAAGTACCCGGAAAAGTGCGAAAGTCGCCGCGCAAACGCCGTGCCGGAACTTGTAGTTTCTGGCGCGATGGCAGAGGTTTTTAGGCGCGATAACCGGCTCTATCGGTAAGAACTCCCCAGCTCGCGCCAATTCCACCCGGAAAGTTTGCTTAGAGGGCGCAGCTTGCCCGAGAGAAAGAGCAGTTACAACTGCCATACTCCTATCTGGATTAGCGATTTATTCAGGCTTCTCCACACTGTTTTTCTTTCCCAAACCCCGATCGCGGGGCATATCTCTCGTAAGCAAAACGAAGCAACTGGTTTTACCCAGCGACGAATGGAAAGCCGCTGGCAGTTGTGAATCGGAATGCCGGAACAGGAGAGACAGAGATGAACGTTCGCCGACTGAAGGTCTGTATGCTAACGGCCGTAGCCGTTGGTGTGACCGCGGCCGACGCGTCCGCTTTCGGCGGGCGTCTGTTCGGTAACCGCGGAGGCGCAGGGTGTAGTCCGTGTGGGGATTCGGCCCCAGCGGCGTCACCTTGTGATGGTGCCAGTTCGGCCATGGCTTCCGGTACGACCGGCGGCTGCGGTTCGGCTGCGGCATCGGTCGCTGGTGGCTGTGCAACCGCTGCACCCGCAGCGGCTCCGACATACACCACGGTCAAAGAGACCGTGATGGTGCCGACGCAAGTGCAAGAGACTCGCACGGTGATGAAGAGCGAGATCAAAGCCGAAGCGTACACGGCTTATCGCACCGAAAACGCCAACGAGACGCGTACCCGCAACGTCACCGTGATGGTCCCCAAGACCGAAACCACGATGGAATCGCGGACCGTGACGAAGTCGATCCCCGAAACCGTAATGGAATCGAAGACCGTCACGAAGCGAGTTCCCGTCACCAAGACGGTCACCGTGATGGAAACGCATTACCGTACCGAACAGGTCACGGAAATGAAGTCGCGGACCGTCCGCAACGTCAGCTACGTGCCGACCGAAGTTCACGTCGGGCCTGGCCTGCACGACCGCCTCAAGGCGTTCTGCGATCCCTGCGGGGCACAAGCCTGCGGCAAGACGGTTACCGTCTGCAAGAAGCAAGTGTCTTGCGAAACCGTGTGCGAGCCAGTCACGACCTGCAAGAAGGTCAAAGAGTGCGTTCCCGTCACGAAGCAAGTGTGCAGTCACGAGTGCGTGACCGAGTGCGTGCAAGTTCCAGTGACCCGCAATCGCTGCGTGACGGAAACCATTCAGGTTCCCGTGACGAAGACGGTCTGCCACGCCGAAACTCGGGTTGAGAGCTACACGGTGTGCGTGCCGAAGCAAGTCGCTTACCAAGCGACCCGCAACGTGTGCGTGCAAGTGCCCTCCACGGAAACGGTCACCGTCACGAAGATGGTCGCCACCGTTGTGGAGAAGCAAGTGATGGTCGCAGCCGCTAGCGGTTGCGGTGCAGCGGCTCCCGCCGCCTCGGGCTGTGGCGATGCGAGCGGTGCATCGGCTTGTGGCTCGAGTGGTGCTGGCCGTGCAGGCATCCTCGACTCGATCAAGGCTCGCCTGGCTGGCCTCAAGGGCAAGTTCGGTAAGAAGTGCGGCGGCTCCAGCGACTGCGGTTGTGCAGCACCCGCAGCACCTGCTTGCAGCACCTGCCACTAAGTTGTAACCACGCAGAAGGGCAAACCCGTTCGCCCTTCTGCTAACTTCCAAACACCCGATGCTCAGCGGCCCCCCCGCTGAGCATCGGGTGTTTTTGCGTTGAAAACCGCTCTCGTAATCGACGTAAGTCCGAATTGTGGAAGTTCAAAAACCGTGTTTTTCGTGTTTTTTACGTCTCAAAATGCCACTTTTTGATCGCAAACGACTGATCTGTTTCGCAGGTTTTCGCCGTATCTCACGCAATTATCGTGAGTTACGGCGACGGCCTTGCGGCGAGCACTCGCCGCAAGTACCGACCAAATCGGACCAAAAATTGACCGAATGGGTATCAATATGGCACCAAGATTGACCGAAAGCGACATTTCTATGTCATTTTGAGACACTTTTGGGTACCATCCGCGCACAACACGAATTCCGACTTACGTCATTTCCACGCAAACTTATTGACTCCCCGAAATCGTGTGGACGCGCGGACAATTTCGTAAAATGTTCGGTACCCGAAACGGGAACACACTCCGCGAAGGAGCTGACTTATGCGACATCGAATCCTGGCGGCACTCGCGCTGATGATCGCGTTCGTTGGGTGCGCTATGGCCCGAGAGAAACGGATCGACTTACCCCAACCGGACGACAAACCGAGTGCGGCCGGTAAGCCGATCCAGGTATTCATACTGATGGGGCAATCGAACATGGTCGGCATGGGCGACATCGGCCCAGAGACGGCCAAAGGGACGCTCACTCACCTCACCCGGATCGACAAGAAATTCCCGTGGCTGGTGGACGGCGACAAATGGACTTCACGCAAGGACGTGTACTATCACGATGCCCGTGTGAAGAAGGGCGCACCGCTCAGCCCGACGGCCAACAACGGCAACGCGATCGGCCCAGAACTCGGGTTCGGCTACGTGATGGGGCATGTCCTCGACGAACCGGTGCTGGTTCTCAAATCGTGCATCGGCAATCGCAGCCTGGGTTGGGATTTGCTCCCGCCCGGCAGCAAGTCGTTCACCTGTGAAGGCAAGACCTATGCCGGGTACAAGGACACGCCCGATTCGTGGGTAGACGGCCAGCCCAAGAAGGAAGTGAAGTGGTACGCGGGCAAGCAGTACGACGACGACATGACCACTGCGACGGACGCACTCTAGACCATCGCCAAGTGGTATCCGGGCTATAAAGAGCAAGGGTACGAGATCGCGGGGTTCGTTTGGTGGCAGGGTAACAAGGACATCGGCAACGCCGCGCATGCAAGCAAATACGAGGAGAACCTGGTCCGCCTAATCGAGAGTTTGCGAAAGGACTACGACGCGCCGAAGGCCAAGTTCGTACTGGCGACAGGGTGCGGAAACCCTGGCCGCGAAGGTTTGGGGAAGAAGATCGCCGAGGCCCAACTCGCGGTGAGCGACGCGAAGAAGTACAAGTCATTCGAGGGCAACGTGACGGCCATCGATTCGCGCGACCTCTGGCGAGAGGTCGCCGATTCGCCCAAGAACCAAGGCTACCATTACAACCGCAACGCCGAAACCTATGTCGAAACCGGCCTACGCTTCGGCTGGGCAATGGCGGAGTTGTTGAAGAAATAGTCTTCGTGCCAGTCCGAAATCGCAAATTCAAATCCGTATTGTTAGCCCGACGCGCTAGCGAGGGAGTCGTGGCGAGTTTTCGAGACGCGACGCGAAACGTGCATTCTTTGGCGTATGAAATGTCGTGTTTCGAAGACTCACCGAGACTCGCAATTGCGGACGGTGAACGTCCCTCTATAGCGCTTCGGGCTAACGGGATCGGTATTGTTAGCCGTGTATTCACGCCATTGCGGATACGATAGTATTCCTCATCGGATTCCGTGCCCGGTCGAAGCATACCAGGAATCGATCATGAAAATGTTGACCCACTTCGCGTTTCTTGTGGTCTTCACCTTCCTATCCCCGTTGCATGCGGCGGAGACAGCGAGGCCGAACATCGTTTACATCCTTGCGGACGATCTCGGGTACGGCGACGCGGGCTGTTATAACTCGGCTTCGAAGATCCCTACGCCTTGCATCGATCACCTGGCGCATGAAGGGATGCGCTTCACCGATGCGCACTCGCCGTCCGCCGTTTGCACGCCGACCCGCTACGCGCTACTCACGGGCCGGTATGCGTGGCGAACGCGGTTGCAACGGAACGTGATCGGCTCGTTCGCGCCGCCGCTAATCGCGGAGAAGCAACTCACGGTCGCCGGGATGCTCCGGGAGAAAGGCTACGCCACCGCGTGCATCGGCAAGTGGCACCTCGGTTGGGGCTGGCCGAAGCCCGGCGATGGCGGCAAACGCGACTTCACCCAACCGATTTCCGATGGGCCGACCGCACGCGGTTTCGACTCCTACTTCGGCACCGACGTTCCCAACTACCCGCCGTATTGCTTCATCGAAAACGATCGCACCGTCGGCATTCCCTCCATCGCTGCACCCGTCGGCCGCGATGCTTTCAACATCGCTGGCCCGATGGTTCCCGACTGGAAACTCGTCGAGGTGCTGCCGGGGTTGCAGAAGCGTGCGGTCGCGTACATCGAGAAGGCCGCGAAGTCCGGCCAGCCGTTTTTTCTGTATCTGCCGCTCACGTCGCCGCACTACCCGGTCTTGCCTATGGCGACGTTTCGGGGGAAGAGCAGGGCGGGCGATTACGGCGATTTCGTGTTGCAGACCGATACCTTGGTCGGGGAGGTACTCGATGCGCTGAAGCACGGCGGCGTCGCGGATAACACGCTCGTGATCTTCACGAGCGACAACGGCCCGGAGGTTTCCGGCGAAGTGAAAAACGGTGTGTATGACAGGCTGAAGGATTTCGGGCACGCAAGTATGGGCACACTTCGCGGTGCGAAACGGGACGCCTGGGAGGGCGGCCACCGGGTGCCGTTTATCGCACGATGGCCGGGAAAAATCGCGGCGGGGAGTACGTCCAACGAGACGATTTGCCACGTCGATCTCATGGCGACGTTGGCCGCGAAGCTGGATGTCAAACTGCCTGCCGATGCCGGTGTGGACAGTGTCAATATCCTCCCAGCGCTACTCGGCGAAAAACGAAACGCCCCGCTGCGGGAAGCAACGGTGCATCACAGCGGGCAGGGTAAGTTCGCGATTCGCCGCGGAGATTAGACGTTGATCCTCGCGCCGACCGGCGACGACAACGGCAAGAAAGGGGAACCGATGTCGTTCCAGAAAGATCGCGGATACGCACCGCATACCGAAGCCGGGGAACTGTTCCACCTCGCAACGGACCCGACCCAGAAAAACAACGTGTACGCAACCGAAACCGCGAAGGTGAAGGAACTGAAAACCCTAATGGAACGCTACGTGACCGAGGGCCGAAGTACGCCCGGGCCAAAGCAAAAGAACGACGTCGAAATCTCCTGGGACAAACGCGGTTCGAAATGAGACGTCTGAAACGGGGTTCGTTTAGCCGCGCCGCGAAGGTTCGGTATTGTTAGCCCGACGCGCTAGCGAGGGAGTCGTGGCGAGTCTTCGCGACGCGACGCGAAACGTGTAATCGCGGACGGTGAACGTCACTCGCTAGCGCTTCGGGCTAACGGGATGGTATTGTTAGCGCGTCGGGCTAACGGGGTTGCTCTTTTGTGCGGCGTTTAGCATTTCGGCGGCTTCTTTTCGTGTGGTTTCGGAACGCGATTCGCCGCGAAGCATCATTGCTAATTCTTCGACGCGGTCGTCGAGCGTTTCCAGTGGAGCGATCGTCGTCGAGGTGCGTTTGCCGGAAATCTGCTTGCGGATCGTCCATTGGTGTGCGGCATAACTGGCGACTTGCGGCAGGTGTGTGACGCATAATACTTGGTGCGAAACCCCGAGGCCCGCGAGTTTCTGGCCGAGCACGTCGCCGAGACGCCCGCCGACATTCGCATCAATTTCATCGAACACAACGAGCGTGCGAACGGGGTCGTGCGCGGCCAGTACGGTTTTTAACGCAAGCATCGTTCGCGAGAGTTCCCCGCCCGATGCGACTTTGCGTAATGGCCGCGCTGGCTCGCCGGGGTTCGCGGTCAGTAAAATCTCCATCTGGTCGATACCGTACGCGGGGATGTCGCCGATCATTGGGTCGTCGCCGAGCGAAATCGTTTCGAGTGTCACGTCGAGTTTCGCCTTGGCCATCTGCAAATCGAACAGATGTTTCTGCGCTTCTGCCGCGAGTTTCTTCGCCACTTTCGCACGCTGCACGCTGAGCTTTTCGGCGATCGATTTCCATTCCTGAAACGCGGGCCGCAACTGCGATTCGACCCCCGCCTGGTCGTCTTCCTGTCGCTGCAGTGTCGTCGCTTTGCTTTCGAGCGACTCCTGATACACGATTAATTCTTCGACCGATTGGCCGTATTTCGACGTGAGTTTCCCGAGGAACTGAATCCGTTGTTCGATTTCGTCGAGGCGTTCGGGGTCGGCTTCGAATGTCTCCGAAAGATCGCGGCACGTCTCCGCAAGGTCTTGCACTTCGGGGCGCAACGCATCGAGCCGTTTCGCGACATCGGCAAGCGTATCGCTGATCGCCGACCAGTGATGGGCCTCTTTAATGAGTCGGCCGAGCGTCTCGACAACAGAGCCATCGTCGTCGTAAAGTCGGCTCGCCACGCTCGCGGTGAATTTGGTGAGCGACTGCGCATGAATCCGCGTCTCACGCTCTTTTTGCAGCGATTGCCATTCGTTCGGTTGCAAGTTCGCGGCATCGAGTTCGTCGCGCTCGAACCGCAGTAACGCGAGTTCGCGTTGCCGGGTTTGGCGCGCATCCGATAAAGATTTGTGTGTCTTCCGCAGTTCGCGAACTTTGTCGGCGGCGGCGATGTACTTCGCACGCGGTTCGGCCAATCGTCCGAACGCATCGAGGACTTCGAGTTGATACGCGGGTTGAAGCAGCGAGTAGCTTTCGCGCTGACCGTGGACATCGACGAGAATTTCACCGAGCCGTTTTAGGGTCGTGACCGCCACCGGTTGCTCGTTGACGAGTGCGGTACTGCGGCCAGAGCGCGACAGTCGCCGCGTCACGATCAGTTCTTCTTCGGAAAGCGTATCGTTTAGAATCGCTTCGACGGCTTGTTTTTGTTCCTGGCGAATGAAATCGAATCGCCCCGTGACGCGCAGTTCCTCGGCACCCGTGCGAATGAGATCGACCGAGCCACGCTCGCCGAGGAGCAGCCCGAGCGCACCGAGAAGCAGCGATTTCCCAGCCCCGGTTTCGCCCGTCCAGGCGCAAAAACCCGAGCGCAGTTCGACCCGGACATCTTCGATCACGGCGAGGTTTTGAACGGCGAGTTCACGCAACATACGCCTATGGTACACAAGTACACTGACGATGTGAAGTGAAGGTTCCAATCACGACGAAAATGCCACTTCGCTTTGAACCGGTGATACCTCACGTGGCAGTAATTCGAAGGGCGATTGAGGGGCAGTTACTTTCTCGCAATGTAATTGTATCAGCGATTAACAGCCTAAAAGCAACTTATTCAAAATAATTGACAAATTGTGCACAATTCATTTGCAGTTTAAGTGTTTAACGCGTAGATTGCTTGAGGTTTGATTCCAAGCCACTCCACCTCTCTATCAGGATCATGTCATGCGCAAGAAGAGTTTCCGTCTGAATCTCGAATCTCTCAGTGAATTGGTGTTGCCATCGACAACGATGGAACAACCACCCGACGCGAGCGGCACGACTCCGACAGTCGTTATGCCCCCCCATCGCGACAATCGCACCCGGTAGCACGATGCCACCTTCGACCACGATGCCGCCTTCGACCACGCCTCCTCCAGATGCGACGATGTCGCCGACGACCACGGTACCCCTACCGTGATAACTGACTTGCCACTCGCAAATATGATCGAAACTGCGTATCAGTGTGCATTATCCGATGCTCTGATCCGCGCTGCCAACGAAATGTTCCAAGTCATAGCGATTCAATCCTCAAGCTATGCTGGAGGAAATTTGGACCCTTTCGCCGCATATACCAGTGGATTAGCTAACAAATCGCCACTAACTGAAGCGGAACTGACCGAACTTGAAGAATTGTCGAAAACCGTGCGAGCAACTGCTGCTCAAGCCGCTCGCGCAAGCGCCTTGCTAACTCGACTTTCGACGGATGGGGTCAAATTCGATGGTACGAATGAACTGCAAATCCTTCAGGGTATTCTCGCTGCTGGCAAAAAAGGCTTGAAGGGCGATCCCCGCAAAGCGTTTCTGGACTTATACAGCAGAGGTGTAGACGTTGCTATTAGCGGACTTCAAAATATCGTTGAAGCACAATACACGCAGTACAAAGCGGCTCGTAATGGCGGGGCCACTCACGAGGAGGCGTGGACTTGGCGGGAGGGTGGCGCAAATGCCCAACGTCGATACGACTTAGAGAAACTCGGTGGACAGGCGAAGTAATTACCACTACAGCGCGGGTCTTGTAACGAGTTCGGCGAATCTACTTGTCTGGAAAGGGTTTACGGCATTCGGAGGGATTTCAACACACTTTACTCCCTTGCCGTGAGTGAGACGCGGTAACCGTTCACGGGGTAAAACGCTTGAAATCCAAGGCTGTTTTTGACTGAGATTGCCTTAAAAGGTCGGTTTTGGACCGAT
Organism: Limnoglobus sp.; assembly: GCA_025353985.1. Taxonomy (GTDB): domain Bacteria; phylum Planctomycetota; class Planctomycetia; order Gemmatales; family Gemmataceae; genus Limnoglobus. The sequence goes on along the minus strand of JANXNT010000856.1, from coordinate 1 downwards.
T
>JANXNT010000848.1 GCA_025353985.1 Limnoglobus sp. | reverse complement strand
GTGCGATGTCAGCGGGTTTCGGCTTCGCTGCACGCATTCTCTCCAGTGCGTCCGGTAGCACAATTGCGTGCTGTTTGCCGCGGCCGTGATGCTCCGTGAGTTCGGCCCCCGCGCGTCGCCGTAGGTCGTTCAACACGCTCTTCGGGATCATCAACGAACCCGGTAATTCGAGCGAGACTTTTTCCAACTCGAATGGCGTGTCGCCGAGGCGTGCGAGTTGATCGCGGATTTCCTCGTCCGTTGTGGCACGCTTGGTCGCCACTTGTAGCGGGCCGGGCCACGTCGCGAACGCTACGGTGTCACCGACGTTCATCGTGAGCGTCAGCGGGCCGTCGATCGCGCCGCTGAGTGTGGCCGTAATCGGGATGCGTTTGGCGAGGCGGTCGTCTTGCGAATAGCTGGCCATCAAGCGTTTTCGCAACTGCGGGTCGTCGGTCTTCCAGACTTCGCAGCCGAGCGGTACCTTACCCAAATCGATCGAATCGGGTTCGAATGAAAGCTCGACCATCGCCGGTTCGCTCGTGCCACGGATCGGTTGCACTTTCCAGACGCGGCCACCCGGTTCGTTCTCAGCGGGCTTGCCGAGGTCGAACAGCACGCCGTCGCCGGTGCGAATGCGTTCCTCCACGGTGAGCTTATCCGCGAGTTGAATTCGCACGCCGAATTTCGTGAAGCCGACCACGCTACCGAGCTTCGTGCCGCGGCTCTTGGGGAACCGCCCGCGAACGAGAATCTGGTGGTTGTTACCGTTCAAAAAGCCCGACGTGAGGCCACGGCTAAATGTCTGTGCGAGGTCGAGTTCCTCGGTTCGCGGCAACGCGAATGCGACACCTTCGATCGCGGCATCGATGGCTTTGCGGTAGGTCTGCGTCGTGGCGGCGACGTACGGCCCGGCTTTCAGGCGGCCTTCAATTTTGAACGAAATGACGCCCGCTTTCACGAGTGGCGCGATCCAGGCGTGTGCGGATAAATCTTGCGGGCTGAGCAAATACGCCTTGTCGCCGAGGTCGCGCTTCTCGCCATCGACAATCAACTCGTACGGCAATCGGCACGCCTGCGCACACTGCCCGCGATTCGCGCTCCGCCCGCCGAGCGCTTCGCTCGTCAGGCACTGACCGCTGTACGCCACGCAGAGCGCACCGTGAATGAACACCTCGACCGGCATATCGGTGAGTGCCGTCACTTTGTGAATATCATCGAGCGAGAGTTCCCGCGCCAGCACGACGCGCTCGACGCCAATGCGGCGCACGAACTCGATGCCGCGCGACTCGGTGAGCGTCATCTGCGTCGAAGCGTGGATCGAAAGCGTCGGGGCCAACTGACGGATGAGTGTCACCAATCCGAGGTCTTGCACGATCACGGCATCGACGCCTGCGTCGGCAATCGCCTTGATGAACGTAACCGCTTCCGGCAGTTCATCACTGAAGATCAGCGTGTTGAACGCGACGAAGCCACGCACGTTTCGCGCGTGCAGGTACGCCATAATCAGGGGCAGTTCTTCGAGCGTGAAGTTCGTGGCACGGGCACGCGCGTTGAAGTTCGACAGGCCGAAGTAGACCGCATCAGCCCCGTTTGCCGTTGCCGCCC
>JANXNT010000650.1 GCA_025353985.1 Limnoglobus sp. | reverse complement strand
ACAAGACCCGCGCTGTAGTGGTAAGTACCGATGCTGGTATTATAGATATAGATAGTATGCTTAATAAATTCGAGTTCGTAAACGGCGTTGCATCGGGGTTATCGGATCATATGCCGATCACGGGCAGGGTCATTTTAAGTTGAGGTCGTCATATGAGCGATATGGAAACGATGCTGCGGGGCGCAATGGAAACTCGCCGGTCGAAGATCAACGTCGCCTCAACGGATTTGAACAAAATCGTCGGGGAGATGTCGAATGCAGTGATGATCGTCAGTAACGGACACGCCAAGCTAGTACTACAAATTCTAAGATCGAGTCAACAAAGCTCCTTGTATGGGCTACTTTTTACATCCGAAGACGATGAAACGGTCATTCGCATTTTTGAGTTCAGTGAATTAGGTTATCCCATCAGTTGCTTCGACTCGCTCGAATCTCAGCAAAATTACGAACCGAGATTGTTGAATACTCCTGAAGATTTACGAAAAGAACTCTTTCCCTTGCTGTCTAATCCTACTTCCAAACTTGTGCGACTACTCGACTATGTATCAAAACCTCGAGTGGAAATACCATTTTAGCTTGATTACAGCCTGATGCACAACATCAGAATGGAAGTCAATCCACATCCATCACGTAAAATTCCGCCTCTCCTGCACCAATGCGTGTCGAGGCCGTGGGACCATTCGGCGGAAGATGGTACCTCGAACGTGTGAGTTCGCATGAAAATGATACCGGCGAAAAAAACTACGACCGCCTGATCGAACAGATCTCGGCCACTTACACGGCAGGACGAGGGCGAGCGCTTCAGGCTGTCAGCACGCAGTTACTCGATACGTACTGGAAAGTCGGCGAGCATATCGTCGAATTTGAGCAGGGCGGACGGGTCAAAGCGGAGTATGGCAAGGATCTGGTCACTCGACTGGCTAAAGACTTAAGTCGTCTGCACGGCAAGGGTTTCAGCCGGAGCAACGTCTTCTTCATGCGCAAGTTCTACATTCAGTTCCAAATAGTCCAGACACTGTCTGGACTATTAAGCTGGTCCCACGCCGTCGAACTTCTCAAGATCGACGACCCGCTGGAACGTGGCTTTTACGTGAAGCAGATGGCCCTCGAGAAATGGTCCGTCCGCGAACTCCAGCGGCAGAAAACCCGTCGCGGCTGGTCACGAATCATCCTCGTTACGAGTGCCAGCCGCTAAAGTGGTTTCCGAGAAGATAATTCAAAACTCGGACACTCGGCCCTTGCGATTCGCATTTCCCTCCAGGTATGATGGAGTATCACTCGAACCTCGCGACGCATTCCGCCGTCGTTAGTTTCGACGATGCGGGCGGATGCTACTTGTCCGTCGCTCGTCGGCTTCGAGAAAGGGGGATGGCACATCATGAGTTCCGTTTCGCACTCGCCGCTCGATTCGAGCGTGTTGGTCCTGAACAAAATGTTCATGGCCGTACACGTGATTTCCGTACGGCGCGCGTTCTGTCTGCTTTGCAAAGAGTTGGCCGAAGTCGTCGCACTCGAAGAGGGTACATTCAACAGTTACGACTTCACGAGTTGGTTGGAAGTCAGCGCGTATCGGTCTAAGAACTTCCGCGAGGAAGACGACGATTGGGTACGCACGACCGATTCGGAAATCCAAGCTCCGCGTGTGATACGCTTGTTGGATTACGATCGCGTTCCCAAGCAGACGGTGAAGTTCAACCGACGGAACATCTTTGCGCGCGACCACAACCAGTGCCAGTATTGCGGCAAGAAGTTCTCGACATCGGAACTCAGTTTGGACCACATCATCCCACGCAGCCAAGGTGGGGGGACTTCGTGGGAGAACATTGTCTGTGCGTGCGTGAAGTGCAATGTGCGAAAGGGTGGCCGAACCCCGAAGCAAGCCAACATGACGCTGATTCGCAAGCCAGAGAAGCCGAAACGCAGCCCGATGTTGAATATGAAGTTGTCGCAGAACAAGTACCGTTCGTGGTCGTCGTTCTTGGATAACGCGTATTGGTCGGTAGAATTGAAGTAACAAACGCGGAAAAGACAACCACAACAGAACGAGCGGTGCAAACCCGCTCGTTCTGTTTTTGTTTCGTGGGGAAATTCACTTCTTTACGTTCGCGAATGGCTGTTTTAGAAACGCGATGAACCGAGGGACATCGTTGATTTTCCCTTCGTCGTAGACATCAACGACGCGAACGGTGCCATCGGCGAGCGGTTCGAGAATCGCGTAGAGCGGCAGTTGGCTCGTGCCGAAGGCATCGCTCTGGAAGCGGCCATTCACCTTGGCCTCCGCATCGCGATCGAATGGCAGGCTACGGAAGAAATCGATTGGCACGCCGTCCGTGTAGAGTTCCACCAGCGTGTAACGCCGTAGCAGTTCATCGACCTCCGGCATCGGGAACACGTTCTTTTCGTTAAGCTTACAGTTCGTACACGTCTCGCCGGTAAAGTCGATGAAAATATAGCGAACGTCCTTGCCGGCTAGCATTCGCGCTTTGTCGATGGCGGCGGGCAGGTCGGCACTCCACGGCAATTCCTTCGCGCCTTTCGTCGCCTCCGGCAGCAAGAACGAATCGACCCACGCATACACCACGCCGTTCGGACGCTGGTTCTGGCCGTCGTTATTTTTGAAAATGGCCGGTGCGAGGTAGACGCCGATGCCGAGGAAACCGAGCGCGAACATCAACCGAATTACGCCGACGGTCGGCTTCTCCTCATCGTGTGGCAACCGGAAGATATTCAGCAAATACAACCCGCAGGCGATGGCGAGTGCCACCCATGCGGACAGCACGAAGTCGTAGGTGAACAGCGTCACGGGGGGCCAACGCACCTCGGCGGTTCGCAGGAACTTCAGCGCGGCTGCGACTTCGAGAAAGCCCATCACCACCTTCACGGTGTCGAGCCAGCCGCCAGATCGCGGTAGTTTTTTGATCAGACTCGGGAACAGCGCGAGCAGGAAGAACGGTGACGCGAACGCGGCCGAGAATGCGATCCCGCCGGCAACGAGTTGCGGCAAGCTGAACTGCCCCGATGCCGCCATACCCGCGAAGCCACCGAGGAACGGAGCCACGCAAGTGAAGCTAACTATCGAGAACGCAATCGCGCCGAAGATGGTGCCGAGCATGCCGCCGCCACTGCGCTTTTTCTCCGAGTATCTCAGCAGGAATCCCGGCAAACTGATGTCGTACATGCCGAACAAACTGAGTGCGAAAAACAGGAACAACCCCGCAAGGAAAATGTTCATGTACGGGTTTACGCTCAACTGCTGGAACACCGAAAGTAGCGCGATTGCGGACACGCCGAGTACCGCGATAATCGTCAGGCTGTAGACCGTTGCGAGTTTCAGAACTTGACGTGGGGATTGTTGGCCTTGCTTCAAAAACAAGCTCACGGTGATTGGGATCATCGGGAACACGCATGGCGTCGCCAGCGAAATCCAGCCCCAGACTGCGGCCGTGATGAGGAACGTCCACAGGCTATTCGACGGAAGCTTCGAGTCGCCTTTCGTGAGCTTTGATTGCACCTCTTTCAGTGCGTTCTCGTACTCCGCGGTGGGTATTGGCGTCTTTTGAATGAGGCCGCCCAACTTCGGCGAGGCGGTTGGCGTTTCGACCACGACCGCGGGTGGTGACGGTGGGGTGTCAGTAAAGAACGAAGCATATTGCGAAGGAACAGCATCCGCGGGGCCAGCGAGGATTTCGATCTCTGCCGATGGCACCAGGTCGCTGTAAAAACAGTTGTTGTCGTTACACGCCTGGATGCTCGTGCCCGTCAGGGTGATCGTTCGCTTGCCCGTCAGCGCCTTCGGCGACACGATCGCTTTGAACTCCCACGTGACGGATGCGGAGTAATACAGATCGGTGCCGCTAAGTGGGTTCGCTTTCTCCTTCGCACCATACGGGTCCGTCACTGGCTCGACAAAAACCACGTCCCCGGCGGTAGGGAGTTTGATCTTGCTCTTGCTAAGTTGCGTCGCTGGCGGGTTCGCGGGGTAAGTCCAACAACCGGGCTTCGGCGACACGGTGAGGCGATACGTGACGAGTTGGCCGGGCTTCGCTTTTGCAGGAACGATCTCCGATGTCATGGTGGCGACACCGGCGAATGCGTTGGCCTTCTTCGAAGACTTCGATGGGATCAAATCGTCGAGCTGCGCTGGGGCAGGCATCGCGACGACGAACAACACGAAGGCAGCGGAGGCGATCGCACGCATGAGGAGATTCCCAAGTAAATGGTAGCCAAAGACGGCCATCACAAGATACGCCCAGCACACGGTTTGCCTTACACGCCCGTTATACTTCGAAAGAAGGGAATCGACACGTGACACGAAACGCGGAATCAAGAGATATAAAATTATTAACCGATTATGGCGCAGACAGTCTGAAGAAATGAATTGAACCACGAATCACACGAAAAGGAAATGAAAGACAAAGACGCCGTGACGCGGAGTAGAAACTTATAAGTAACTGTTCACGGCCCTTACGCTTTTGAATTTTTTGTAGCATATCGGCATGACGATGCCACCGCCGCTATCTCTAGAACTTTTTGCTCCGCTGCATCCGTCGGTCCAGGCGTACATTCTCACTTCTTGCCGATCGCTTCGATGAAGTCGCTGAAACTGTCGAATATGGTGTGAACGCTTTCATCGTTGACATCGTACTCGTACTCTGGCGCGTTGATGTACCACACACTCACGGGACCACGCTCCACGGACATATCCAGCAGGTACACGGCGTTGCCGTTCCGTTCTTTGGCGATAGGCACGAAATTCAGTGGCATCTTCAACTCGTCAATCAGATGCTTTCGGAAGCCTTGCACATAGTCCATGTGGCCGATGTTCCCCGTTGGGTGAAACGGCAGGAAGTATTCCACTTCGATGGCTTCGGGGTCGGAGTAGAGTTTGGCCATGAACTTGTTCGGACTCGGCACGCCGCCGTTGTGCTTGAGTAGCCAATTCGCGTAGTCGACGGGCAAAGCGGAATTCATGCCGTTGCGATCACTATTCAACGCCTCGGGAGTGAGTGGCGGTCCCGATTTCGATACTTTTTTGATCATGATTCACCTGTTTGGGTAGGAGCGAAAAATCACTCAGCTTCGCCATTTTTCGAATGCGTTCTTGGTGATCGCCTGCACTCGTGCATCGACGCCGTGTGGGCGGCCGTTGTGGACGAACGGCAGTATGAATCCGGGTGGCGAACTCAGGCCCATCGCCCAGAAGATCGTGCTCGCGTTGAACACGGTGTTGCCCTTCGGGCCAGGGTAAATCGTCGCTTCCCAGTGCGATTCGGCTTCGCCACCGTTGATCGTCTTCCCGGCCGCGATCACTTCGAGTCCAGGAATGGCTGCCGGGTCGCCGTGGAACTCCCAGCCGACGAGTCCCGGAATCCGGTCGCCTTTTTTCATGCCGGTGCCGGCGAACAGCCAATGATCGGGCTTTGTGACGATCCAGTCGCCGGAGCCGTTGAACGGGGAAACCGTCTGCGCACCGATCAATGCCGCTTCGCTCGGC